>CAZKUN010000076.1:19174-35202 GCA_964555935.1 uncultured Armatimonadia bacterium
GGTGACGAACCAGCGCCCTGTCCTGTCTGGCCCGGCCTTGGTGGCGGACGTGCCGTCCGCTCTCAAGAGCCACCCGCCGGCATCTCGGCCCCCGAGGCCCGCAAAGAGGTACCGCCCGCTTGGCAGCCACATCAGGTCGGTATGAGGCGTATGCACCCGCCCGCGAGCTTCGCTCCGCCGAGCGGGGATGGTCACCGGCTCGTGCTCGTGGCCTGCCCTGGCGACACCCACGACGACATCAAAGCCGAAACTCCCATGCGTGCCAAACCGCTTCTGTCCGTACCGAACGTATCCGGCCGAGCCATCCGCCGGCGACAGCGCACCATCGATGACTCGATCGCCGGGAACAGCCTGCCACCAACGGGTGGCGGCGGCGTGGGTCGGGGAGATGGTCAAGGCTAGGGTGAACAGACAGACGGCGGTCAGCGTGGCGCGTCTCATACTGAGCCTCCAGTCACGTACCGAAATGCAAACGGCCCCAGTGCTAGTTCGCACCGGGGCCGCGTTTCGTTCAATGAAGAACCGGCTCAGTTAATCGCGATAGACGCGCACGATAGTCGGGTCTGATTGCTCGCCGCCGTCTACCATCCAGACGTGGATATCGTAGTACAGCTCGTCAAGCTCGTGGCCCCTGACTGACGGCAGCGCGATGCGGAAATCGAACGTGCCGTCGACCGGGACATTATGCACGATCCCAGGGATCTTGGAGACCTCCGCATCGTCAACGCGCATGTTGACATACGTGATGATACGGATCGTCGCGCCGCCCGCCGTCCGACCCGTGACGTTCACAGCGGGCCCGACTGTTTGGCCTGCCGTTGGGGCGGTTACGACCGGCGCCGATAGGACGGCCGGTCCCGTCGATTCAATCGGCGGCATCCCGTCGCCGGCACCGGTCTTGACGTCGACCGTTCGCGTGGCGCCAATCCACTGGACCTTGGCGCCGGTCGCCTCTGCCACGAAGCGCAGCGGCACGTACGTGGACTCGTTGATGATCTGCGCAGGCACCTGCAGCGTCACCGCCTCCTCGTTGACGTATGCTGTGGCGCTGCCAATGGTGAGCCGGATAGTGGTGGCCCCCTGCTCCGCCGTGACCGTGCGAGTGGCCGCGTCCCACCCGATGACGGCGCTCATGGCCTCGAAGATGTCACGCATGCCAATGAGCACGCGCCCCTTTTGCTGGACCGGCGGCGCGGACGCGTCGAGGACGCTTCCGTTGTACGCGACCGTGATGTCTTGGCTCGCGACCGGCAATGCGATGCATGCCGCGAGCAGAGCGACAGGCACGACTCTTAGCTGCGTGCGATTCATGACCCAGCCTCCCCTGTGCTGTTGCTAGTCTTCAGTCTTACCGGAGCCCCTTCGCTCCCAACCCGATTCTGTAGATAGAACTGCGGGCTGTGATGTAGAGCACGTCATTGTCCGGGCCGCCGAAGGTGCAGTTGGCAGGGACCTCGGGGACGCGGATCGTCCCGAGATGCGTGCCGTCGGGCGCGATCACCCAGACACCTCCGCCGCCCGTGCAATAGACGTTCCCCTCGGCGTCGAGGGTCATGCCGTCGGGCACGCCCGGCTCGTCCGAGGCCATGTCGCAAAAGTCGCGACCGTCGGTCGCCGAGCCGTCGTCTTGAAGCGTGTACGCGCGTATCTTTCGTTCCTCGGAATCGGCGACATAGAGCGTGTCACCGTCCGGGCTGATGAAGAGGCCATTCGGGCGCGTCATGTCGTCTACGACGCGGGCCAAAGCGCCGTCCGTGGCCAGGCGGTAGACGTGCTCGCCGTCCTGCTCCATGGGCCGACCCGCCAGGCCGTAGTGAGGATCGGTGAAGTAGATGGCGCCGTCCGCGGCGATGATGCAGTCGTTTGGGCTGTTCAGCGGCTTGTCGTCGTACTGGTCGGCGATGATCGTGACCGTGCCATCCGGCGCGATGCGAGCCACGTTGCGCGCCTTGTGGCGACACGCGACGAGAGTGCCATCCGCGTCGAACATGGTGCCGTTGGACTGCTCGCTGGGCCTGAGGAAATCGGTTGCCTCGCCCGAATCGTCGACTCGTACAATGACGTCATTGGGGATGTCGGAGAAGTAGATCTCCCCAGCGGCGCTCCACGCAGGGCCCTCGGTGAAAGTGAAGCCCGTCGCGAGTTGCTCCATGGCTGCGCCGGTCGGCACGATATCCTCAAAAGTCTTCGTGGTCTGGCTCACGATACTCGCTCCCATCATCAATGACAGCGCGGCCGCGATCGTCGTCTCGAACACGTGGCTACCATCTGGATCAACGCTGCCTCATAAGCTCAAACAACATGCATGCGGCAACGGTCCCCGATTAAGCGATTGCCGCCCTCATCTGGTCGATGAGCCTGGGGACGGCAGTCATGGGATCCTCGCTTGCCTCGTACTCAAGCGAGATGTAGCCGCTGTACTTGGCTTCCCGCAGAATCTCCGTAACGCGGCTGAAATCCGTAGGCTCGGCCGGCTTCCCAGCAGGCTTGACATGTGCTTTCAGATGCACGTTGACGGCGTATGGAGCCAGTTCCGCAACATCACCGTAAACGTCCTCGCCGTGGAAGTTCCCGGTATCGAGGTTGGCCCCCACCCAGTCCGACTCGACACCCTTGAGGATCCGCAGCATGTTCGCGGGCGTGTCCGTCACGCCGCCGTGATTCTCCAGGGCCAGGTAAACGCCTTTGGTTGCAGCGTATTCGGCCGCCTCGTTGAGGCCATCGACGGCCCAACCGATGGCCTCGTCTACCGGCATGTCTTTGGGCACGGGGCCGCCGAAGACGCGCATGCACGGCGCGCCCATGGCTTCCGCGAGGTCGATCCACTGGCGAACGTCGGCGATCTGTTTCTCCCGTTCGGGCCCCGGGGGCACTGCGAACTTGTTGCCGAGCGCCGTGCCCGAGACATCAATCCCCGAGAGGAAGCACTGCCTTCGCAGAGCACGCGCGTACTCAGCTGTCTTCTCGGCAAAGTAGTAGCTGGTCAGTTCCACCCCGTCGAGTCCCCAGTCCACGGCTCGGGCGATGAAGTCGGTCAGCTCCATGTTCTTCTCTTCGCCCTGGAGGTACTTCCGGAGCGAGTAGGCGCAGCAACTCACCTTCAGGCGGGTGTCGTGCGAGCGGGCGATTGGCTCCATCGCCAGAGCCTCGCCGCCAAGAACGGCGCCGACGCCCATGGCGCCGGCCGTGATGAATCGGCGTCGATCGATGGGAGATGTCATGGAATGGCTCCGCTTACTGCGTGTCGGTAAGTCGAGTCGGGAGGGGATTCGCGAGGAATGGCGACATGGCCTTCGGCGAACGAGGAATTAGCAGGCGCGTGTCAGGCGCGCCGCCAAGCCGGCGGCGCGCCTGACACGCGGGAGATGATCGTTGAGGCGGCTATACAACGGGTGCGGGCGTGCTCGGCAACATGCCTGGCGGAAGGGCGCCTTCGGCGGGTTGGACTGACGGTACCTGCGGCGCGCTTGAATGAGCGTCGGGATGTCTTGGGGCGTGGGATGTGACGGCGGCGAAGGACAACACTCCAAGTACGGCGACAGCGACCGTGATTGCGACCACAAGGAACTTCACGAGGGAGAAGCCGGATCGGGGGCGCGCGAGCATGGGGATCACCTTCTCTGGATGATTGGCGGTCTCGGCAGCGGCGGTGCCACGTACCCAGTTACCACGCCCCCGGCCTGACAGTGACAGGTATTGCTGTCGGCAACGGACATTTTACATGCGCGTGACACCCGCGTTGCGCGACAATCGCTACAGCTTGCCGCCCTTGCCCAGGCGTCGCAGGATCTGGCTTCGAATGTGCTCCGGGAGGTTGCTGGCACGTTCCGTGGGCGCTTCTACCACGCCGCCGGGCTCGGCGTCGGGAGTTGCCAGCACTCGTTTGCGCCACGTGCGGACGTGTTCGGACTCCGGTTTTGGCTCGTAAGCGGGCAGGCCCATCACGTCGTGGAGGATCATGAGCGCCGCTTCCTTGTCCGGTATCCAGCCCTCGGAGTTCTCCGGGTCGTGACGGATGACCGGGCGCAGGTAGAAGCCGACGCAGAATGGGCAGCCGTCGTCGCACGGGCAGTTTGAGATCAGCGAGAGCGTGGTATCGAGAACCTCCTCGATGCGCGAGAACGCGAGTTCAGCGAAGCCGAGGGCTCCCTGATGGTTATCGAAGATGTACGTCGACCATTCGTTGCAGCCCCAGCGCGCGTTTTCGTGGTCGGGCGCCTCGGATGTCCGCACGTCGAGGGGATCGCAACTGGCAAACAGCGCGGTAACCACCATCAGTGCCTGGCCCAGCCCATAACGACCCTCGTGAGGATTCCGCCCGAGCTTGAGGATGCGATCTGTCGTCTCCTGACGCGGGTTGACCCAGTAGGCGGTGGTCTCGAGGATCTGAGGCGGAAGATCCACGGGACGAGTGTCGAAGACCTCCCGATTCCAGAGCTTGATCTTCTGGTACGCGCCCGTGTTGAAGTGGCACGTCACGTCGCCGAACCACACCTCGCCGCCGGGGAACTCGGCCCGCTCGTCGACGGAGTGGATGATTTCGACGCCACGCCCGCCGAGCGGCGACGTGTAGTAGTCGACCTCCACGCGGTGGATCTCCGCGCGTTTCCTCTCGAGATCAAGCGCGTCGACGAAATACTGCTCTCCCAGGTGGAAGTAAATCGCCTCGGGGTGCAGGATCGGGTAGGCGCTGAGCTGATCGATCTGTCCGATGATCGTTTCTTCCTCGGGATTGGTGATGTCGACGATCGTGTAGTTCTCGGTGGTGATGGACCGGATGCTGACCTGGTAAGCGGGCTTGGTCGTCTCGGCGTAGTGCCATCGGCCGCCCGTGTAGCGCAGGACGCCCTCTTCCTCCATGAGTTCCATCAGCGCCCCGGCCTCAGCGATAGCGTCGGCGGCGTCATCCACCATGAGCGGCGACATGGGCTTGCGCTCGGCGAGGGTCACCTCGTCGTCCTCGCGCTCCTTGGGCGCCTCGACCCCGGGCGCGATTTGGGCCTCAAGTTCCGCGTGTTGGCGCTTGATGGCGGCGTCGATGTCACGCGCGGGGATGTGCCCCGTGACCTTGCCGGCGACAAAGGCCTCGAGTTCGCGTGGCTCGATCGGGAGTTCGTGAGACGCGCACGCGAGTTGCCCCGTGAGGACGTGGCGATTGCGAGGCGCGACCAGCGCCTTCTCACTGTCCTTGGCGAAGAAGTACGCCGGGTAATTCATCAGATACTGGTTGATCGAGGTGTCATACGCCACGAGGAACGCGATGGAATCCTCAGTCGTGCGGCCCGCGCGCCCTGCCTGCTGCCACGTGGCGGAAATCGTGCCCGGGAACCCGACAATCACCGCCGCGTCGAGCCCCCCAATGTTGATGCCAAGCTCAAGCGCGTTCGTGCTAACCACCGCGTTGAGGTCGCCATTGAACAGGCGGCCCTCAATCTCGCGGCGGTGGGACGCCAGGTAGCCGCCCCGATAACTCGCGATGCGGTCGGCAAGACCCTCCTTGTCCAGCATTTCCTTCGTGTAGCGCGCGACGAGTTCCGTCGCGCCCCACCACTTGGTGAACGCGATGGATCGAAAGCCGGAGCGGACGAGATCGGCGAGCAACTCGACTGCCTCAACATGGGCGCTCCGACGCTGACCCGACGCCGTGCGTCGCATCGGCGGATTCCAGAACACAAAGTGCTTCTGACCGCGCGGCGAGCCGTCGTCCTCAATCAGCGTCGTGTCGTGGCCGATCAGCGCCTCGGCATGCTCGCGCGGATTCGCGATCGTGGCCGAGCAGCAGATGAACTGCAGTCGAGGCGATCCGCTTTGGTAGTGACTGCAGATCCGGTGAAGTCGCCGGAAGATGTGCGAGCAGTGTGAGCCGAAGATGCCGCGCATCGCGTGGATCTCGTCGATGACGACGTAGCGCAGGTTCGTTAGGAACCGATGCCACCGCGTGTGGTTTGGCATCAGGGTCACGTGCAGCATGTCGGGGTTGCTCAGGATCAGGCGGGCCTCGGCGCGGACCTTCTCCCGGCCGCCTCGGCTGACGTCGCCATCGTAGGTCTGCGCCAGAGGAATCTCGCTCGCGTGGGCGTGCAACTCGCGAAGCTGGCGGAGCTGGTCCTGAGCGAGGGCCTTGGTGGGGAAGAGGTAGAGCGCGGTCGCCTCCGGATCATCGAGGACCGTCTCGAGAATGGGCAGGTTGTAGCAGAGCGTCTTCCCGCTTGCGGTGCCGGAGACGATGCAGAGGTTCTCCTCGCGCCGCGCCGCGTCGAGGGATGTCACCTGGTGGGAGTAGAGCCGCTCGATGCCTTGGACCTCGCGGAGCGCGTCGACCAGCACTGGGGGAAGAGGATGCTCAGGCTCGGCGTATCGAGCGTCGCGCGCCGGAATCGTCTCGACGTGCGCCACCTGCCCGTTGTAGCCGGGCGAGGTCCGCAGCCGGTCGAGGAATTCAGTGGGGTTCATTGGCGGCGCCGTCAGGGCGAGAAGCTCGCGACGCCGATGGGCTCGCGCCACGTGCTGTCTCGGTAAATGAGCAGGTCGCGGAAGTTCGCGCGCGAGTTGGCCGTGCCGATTGCCATCCACCCGTCGCCGAGCGGCTCCGCATCCTCATAGTCGATCGCATCCACGCCGTTAAGCACCAACGTCAGCTTTGGGCCGTTCTTAGCCGCGATGATCTCCATCGCCCGCGGCGCGTTGCAGTGGGCGCCCATGGTGACGCGACATCTCGGGTCCCGCGTCTCCGCGACCACCTCACCCTTCCGGTAGAGCCGGCTCACCTGTCCGCCCTCTTCACCAATGCAGAAACGGTAGCCCGAGTCGACATCCTTCCCCGGAGCCGACATCACGACGTTGATGTCAGTGTAGGCGAAATGGTCGTGCGCCCCATCCTCATGGCCGACGGTGTATTCGCTCACGTCGAACCTCATCGTCAGATTACCGGGCCCGGGGACGCGATTCCAGGCCATCGCCGGCTCTTCGCGGGCATCAGCGGAGATCCAGTGAGCCCACGGGATGCAGGCCATCCCCGAGTGGAACAGCCAGTCGCCCGAGACGGGCTCCCAGTCCGGCTCCACGCGATCGAAGCGGTATGCCAGCGCATGGGAGGCTCCAAGGTCTACATTGTCGAGGTGGGCCAGCCCCGCTGAATGAACGATTGCGTAGCCGCTGGGCAGTGGATCCTCATCCTTGAATGAGACAATCGCGTCGCCGGCCTTGCCGATGATGAAAGGTCCGTCTCGCTCGACCGACAGCGCGAAGGGCAGCGCGGCCGTCACCGTCGCGCTGGCGACGACTTCGCTGTTCTTGAGCAATTCGAGCGTCGAGCCCTCGAGTGAAAGCCCGTAGCCTTGGCGAGATTCCGCATCCGCACAGATCCCGAGCACCACCTGCTGGCCGTCTGACTGCAGCAGATCAGCGCTGAGCGTCACGTCGCCCGGCCGGGGGAGATAGTAACGCATCGCCTGTTGGTTGAGCGCCAGGCACGGCTCTCCGTCGAGGTCGACGAGTTTGAGACGCTTGCTGGTCGGTTGCCACAGGTCGCCGAGGAAGCGCTCGAACGCGCCATGGGTCGCGCCGGGCCGAGTCTGACCCGAGGCGTCCGCAAGCAGCACGGAGATATCGGCAGCCTCCATGGGCTCATCGGCCCGGAACCCATCGAAACCGGCCTTGCCGTCAATGGCCACCAGGCCCGCGGAGCCGGAGGCGTGCGCCAGGTCCCACGCCTTCGCGACACACTCGCCGTTGATCCATCCGGTCAGAGCGGGGCCATCGGCCTCGAGGCTCAACTTCGCGTCGCCCGCGTCACCGGGGAGGGTGCCCTCGGCTAGCACAACATCGCCATCGGGGGCAAGACGCCTTATGGCGTAGGAGATCTCATCGCCGGCCTGGGTCGCGGTGAAGCCGTAGCCGCCGGACGTCGTCCACCGTGCCACGACGCCGGCATCAGCCTGTGGCGCGGGCGAGACTGTCGCCTGGACTCGGCATCGGCCCCAGGTCCCCAGCGACGCGAGGGCGATTGCCGTGCTTGCGGCCTTGCACGAGACCTGCCCCTTGGTCGCCTTCCAACGCCCACTGACGAAGGTCCATGGGCCGCCCGGCTGAGCCTCGGGAGCGGGCTCGGCGAGCCTCAAGCCTCGCACGTGCAGATCATCGAATCGGCAGTCGCCGTCGGTCTTCGCGTATACCCCAACGCGTCCCCAGGGCCTGCCGCGCAGCGTGCCCTCGTCGCCGACCGGCTGGCCGTTGACAGCGGCGATGACCTCGTCGCCCACGACATCGAGCTTCAGGCGGTGCCAGCGGCCCACAGGCCATGGCCCCGCGTCCTCGGCGAGGACACGTGGTTCTCCATCGATGATCTCGACGAGTTGCGCGGACGCGGCGTCTTCGGAGGAGGCGAGCGTCAGCGCGACATAGTTCCGAGCGTCAACGACTCGGGTAGCCAAGCCCATCGTCGAGGAGGCAGCGGGCTTGACGGTGATAGCGGCGGAGTAATCGTCCCAGAACTCCATCCCCGCGACCGCCATGTGCTCGCCCGCGCCCTGGTTGGCGTACCAGGAGGCGCCGATGGGGCGGTTGTCGACCTTCTGCTTCGGGTCCCAGTAGATGTCCACGCCAAACTCGCCGCTCAATGCCAGCCAGTCGTCCTGCCGGTCATCGCCCGCGAAGAAATCGTCGTCATAGACGATGTCGCCAAGTTCCTGGGCGTAGACATCGGAAGGCTGGCGAATGTCATCGCCGGCAACGCTCCCGCAATCGCCTCCGACGAGAGTCGAGTCGAAGGCCTCAATGAGCAATCCCGCCCCGGCGAATACGCGCACCTGGCCCGGGCGCCGGCAGACCGTCAGTTCAGTAAGGTCGCCACCGCTAGCCCGCTTGGCCGAGGCCAAGTCGATCTGCTTGCCACCGGCAATACGCGCGATCTGGGCGCGTTTGGACGATACAGTGACCAGGTAGGCATCACCGTCGGCCTGTTGGTCGAGGATCAGAGCCGTGGCGTCCAGGTCGGAGGGAACGTCGTAGGTAACGGTCAGGTTGTAGGCGTCAGTCTCGACGCGCTCAACCTGGATGGCGTCATTCAGAACGGGAAGCGCCGGCGCAGCGAAGGCGGCGGCGTGTAGAATCGCGATCAGCATGGGCATGTGCATGGTCTCCTGCGCTTACCAACGCGCGTGGGCGCGGCTGGGTCCCAGTACTGCGATACTACTTCGCGGACAGCACGGGCAGGGCCTTTGCCGGGGGAGGGGAATCACCGAGCACGCGCGTGGATCAGCGGGAGGACACTGTGAACGAGATATCGAGACTGCACGGGACTGCCAGCCTGACGCCAACTGGCGTCGTGACGGCCGGCTCCTTCGGGACGTGGACGATTCACTACACGGCTGGCGCGTTGGGTGTGGATGAGAACGCTTCCCTGAAGGTGATATGGCGGTTCGCCTCCGACTGGGGCAAGCCGCAGTTCGACGCCCTCGACGCGCCGAACTACGCGACGGTGACCACGTCCGCCAACGCCCGAATCGAGGCCGCGTACCAGCCCAAGGGCTACATCCGCCCGTGGGGTCGATGCCTGCAGGTCGATATCCGTGACGGTAGCTTGGCCCCGGGCGACACGTTGACGATCACCCTCGGCGACACGTCCCAGGGCTCGCCGGGATCCCAGGCACAGACGTTCCTGCAACGCGGCTTCCGGTTGCGGGCTCTGGTCGACGCCCATGGGACGTGGCAGTACGTCGAGCTTCCCGAGCAACTCGCGCTGGATGTGGTGCCTGGGCCGGCTGAGCAGCTGGTAGTCATCGCGCCGTCGCAGGCGACGGTCGGCGAGCCTGTCCGGGTGGTTGTCAGAGCCGAGGACCGCTGGGGGAATCCCGCGACCGGTTTCGAGGGCGATGTCGCGCTCGGCGGCCTGCCTGGTGCGGAGACAGTCCGCCTTAGTGCCGGCATTGGCGAGTGTGACGCGCGCTTCGCGCAGCCTGGATGCCACCGGCTGACCGCTGGCGCCGACGGCTTCGAGCCTGCTGGGAGCAACCCCGTGCTCGTCACCCAAGAACGCCCGTCCCAGCAGTTCCTGTGGGGGGATCTTCACGGACAGAGCGCGCCGACGATCGGCACCGGTACGATCGAGGAGTACTTCGAATTCGCCCGTGGCTATGGGGCGCTTGATTTCACGTCGCACCAGGGGAACGACTTCCAGATCACCCGCGAGCAATGGGCTGAGACGAAGCGCTGCGTCCGTGAATTCACCGAGGGCGGTCGTTTCGTCGCGTTCTTGGGATATGAGTGGTCCGGTAATCCGGGCGTGGGCGGCGACCACAACGTGCTCTTCCGCGGCGATGACGAGCAGATCCACCGGTCGAGCCACATGCAAGTCGCGGACACGAGTGACGCCGATACCGACCGCAGCCCTATCGAGGAGCTGTTCAGCGAGCTTTGCGGGCGTGATGATGCCCTGACTATCGCGCACGTCGGGGGCAGGCCGGCCCAGCTGCACCGATTCGATGATACCGTGGAGCCGCTCGTTGAGATCTACTCGGCCTGGGGCACGTTTGAATGGATGCTGACGGATTCGTTGGCCCACGGACGTAAGGTCGGAGTCGTCGCGAATTCAGACGATCACAGCGGGCGGCCGGGCGCGAATCGCCCTGGCAACGGACACTTTGGCACGCGGGGCGGCATGACGTGCGTGCTGGCCGAAGCCCTCACGAAAAACGCCGTCTGGGATGCTCTGCGGGCGCGCCGCTGCTACGCCACGACGGGGCCGAGAATCGCGGTGGACGTGACGGTGTCTGGTCATCAGATCGGGAGCGAGGCAAGCGTTGATGGTCCGCCCACAGTCTGCCTGGCGATACGCGGCACGTCTCCCATTGAGCGTGTCGACGTGTTTCGCGGCGCGGAACTCGCCTTCGCGGCACTGTCGAGCGGACCTGAAGGCGCATCGGGCCGCAGGATCCGAGTGGCGTGGAGCGGCGCGCGGGTGAAGGGCCGCGGGCGTGAGTCTCGGTGGGACGGGGGACTGGGGGTGACTGCGAACAGGATTACGTCAGCCACGCCGCACGCCTTTGACAGCGCGGCCGAAGGGCTGACCCACGCGGACGAGTCAACCGTCAACTGGCGGTCGAAAACCTGCGGCGATGTTGACGGAGTGGTGCTCGATCTGGCGGAGGCCCTCACGGGGACCTTGACGTTCGAGACGGACATAGCGACATTCGCGCTGCCTCTAACAGAGCTGCGCGACGGGCCGTTCGTTGCTGAGGCGGGAGGCTTAGACCAACGAGTCGTCGTCGAGATCCTGCCTGACGAGCCCGGCCCGTCGGTGGTCGACCTGGATTGGGCCGACGATGGCGCCCAGCCAGGCGAGCACGCGTACTGGGTGCGCGTGACCCAATCTGATGGCCACCAAGCGTGGACGAGCCCCGTTTACGTCACCGTCAGCGAGTGAGACGAGGAAGGACGCGGGCTCTCGTCGAATGCCCGCACGACCGCCAAACATCAACAACTGGGTCCTCAACGAAAGGGGCAGCTGGATGGGCAAGAAGAAACTCGGTATCGGGATCATCGGCTCTGGAGGGATCGCTCAGGGCGCGCACATGCCGGCGTACGCGGGGTTCGATGACTGCGAGATCGTCGCCGTCTGCGACATCAAGAAGAGCGCGCGCGACGCAGCGGCCGAGAAGTTCAACGTGCCGCACAAGGTCAATATGTGGAAGGACCTCCTGGCCATGGACGAGGTCGATGTGGTCAGCGTCTGCACCCCTAACGCCGTGCACTGTGAGCCGACCATCGACGCGCTGAAAGCGGGCAAACACGTTCAGTGCGAGAAGCCGATGGCGATCAGCGTTGCCGAGTGCAAAAGAATGGCTGCCGCGGCCAAGAAGTCGGGCAAGAAGCTCATGATCGGGCAGACCGCGCGCTTCAGCCCCGCGGTAAATGCCATGAAGGACTTCATCGATTCGGGCGCTGTCGGTGACATCTACTACGCCCGCGCGCAGGCCTTGCGCCGCCGCGGGATCCCCGGATGGGGCTCGTTCACCTCGAAGAAGCTGTCCGTCGGCGGGCCGATCTTCGACATCGGCGTCCACATCCTCGATCAGACCCTCTACCTGATGGGCTTCCCGGAGCCAAAGAGCGTGTCCGGCCAGGTCTCGGCTCACATCGGCAAGGCGGAAGGGCCGCAGGTCGCCGGCATGGGGGGCTGGGATCCCAAGAAGTTCGGCGTTGAGGACTTCGGCGTCGGCATGGTCAAGTTCAAGAACGGCGCGACGCTCGTCCTGGAGGCGAGCTGGGCGCTGAACCTCGCTGAGGACACCAGCGGCACGACGCTCTGCGGCACCAAGGGCGGAGTCCAGAGTTCGCCGCTACGCCTCATCCGCGAGGAGCACGGCGCGCTGACCGTCGCCGAGCCTCAGATGCTGAGCGGAGAGAGTGGCCACAAGGAACAGCTCCGCCAGTTCATCGACGCCATCCAGAATCGCACCAAGGTCCCCGTCCTGCCCGAGGAGGCGATCATCACCCAGCGCATCCTCGACGGTATCTACGAGAGCAGCAAGACGGGGAAGGAAGTCAAGGTCTAGCTGCTGAGGCATCTGGCTTCAGAACTGAAGCGGGGCCCGGCCGATTGGCCGGGCCCCGCTTCATGAGCGCATGTACGGCACGGATCTCTTAGGTTTCACTCGGCGTCTCGGTGGCGGCAATGCCCCCGTCCTCCAGCACACCCGTCCAATCAGCCCCATCGAGGTTGCCTGCCCGGTCGATCCAATCCGCCCGGATCCAGACGGTGTTGGTGGACTCCTGCCTCCGCACCGATACGAGCATGAGGGCCCCGTCAATGCCAGGGCCCTCGACCTCCCCCGAATCGCCGGTGAAACGAGTGAAGTCGGCGTCAGCGCCGTCTGTGCTGGGCGGTTTCACATTCGCCCTGATACGCAGGCGGGTATCGTGGTCCACGATGTTGACGATGCGCCTGGCATCAACGCCCACAGTCACCGCTGAGCCGGACAGGTCATCCACGAAACGACTGCCGATCGGGGCCTTCGAGCAACCTGCAAACACGAGTAGAGTCAGAACCGAGACCACTGTAAGGAGAATCGCGCAGTGCTTGATGACCATCTCCCCCTTTTGCCTCGCGGCCCTGGAACGCAAGGCGGCTAGTCTCCCTCTGACACAACCTCCAACGCTCCGAAGATTGGGAGTTTCTCCCGACGCCCGAGGTTTTCTGGTACCCGAATGCGCGAATGATCGACTGGCCTGGCGACGCCTCAACCAAGCTGTTTCAGGATGACCACCCTATCCACCACGACGGAGCCCTTGTCCTGCCACCAGACGCGGTACTCGCATTTCCGCGGCTCGGCGATCTCGAAGTCCAGCCATACATCAGCGTAGCTGTTGTCCGATGGGAGATCAGATCCATAAACGTCCTGTTGGGCGAGGTAGCTGTTCCCCCCGGCCTTCATCGCATAGAAATCGAAGCAGTCGATCTTGGCCAGAATTCCCTCGTGCTGTGACGCGTTGCGCAGGCGAAACGCAACCGCGTACGTGCCGGGAGTCAACTGCTCGTACGGCCCCCACACAGTGGCTGTATCCACACCCTCGCCCTTGTCCGCCTCCTCGAAGGCGCCCCAGGCCTGCTCGTTGTAGGCGGCGGGATCATCCACTGCGGAGCCGTTGCTGTGCGACAGGTCCTCGGCCTCCCAAATGGTGTAGACCCCCCACTCGCCTGGCGGCAGGCCGGTTGGCGGCGCAACGACGCGAATGGAGACTGTCTGTTCGAGCGCGCGACCTCTGGCGGCCACGGAGAAATGGACGGCGGCCTCGTCGCCGACATCAGGCGCTCGAAGCGTGATGTTCCGGGTGATTTCGGCCTGCGGCGGGATACGGACAGTCGTGGCTCGGATCGAGGTTGAGATGTGTTCGGCTTCGACCGTCACTTCCGCTTGAACGCGTCGCGAGCCCGTGTTGGTCAGCGACGTCGGCAGATAGAACGGCATCCCCGCAGCCGCGGTGGCCGTCGCCGGCGCGGACATGAAGACGCGGCTGCGATACGCCCGTGCCGCCAGCTCCGCCAGCGCTCCGGGCAACACGACCTCCGCCGGGAAGTCGGGTCCAAGCGCCTCCATGATGCGAGGCACGTCGTCTGGGCCGGACCAGTAGCAGCTCAGATGCGCGGGGATGCAGCACGGCAGCCCATCCATCCTCGCGATGCGTCTGATCTCGTGCGCGACCGCCGCGTAATACGCGTCGTCCTTAGCTCCGTTCGGATCGGGCGGGCAGAGCCGGTACGCCATGTGTGGCTTCCGGCCGACGATCGTTGGGCGAGTGCTGGGCGACCCGCCCCATCCGTAGAAGAAGCCTGTCGCGTTCGGGATGCCCGCTCCGACCAGCTCTGCGGATTCGTCGAGCGGGTGCTCCCCGTCGAGGATGCCGACCACAGTTGCGCCCAGCTCGCGGGTCGCCGCGTTCGTGTCGGCCATGAAGGATGTTGGATCGTGCAGCGACGATGGATGCACGTAGCCCGCGCCCGACGGACCCACGATGAACTCGTCGAGACTAGACGCCGTCTCGTAGTAGTACTCCTGCACGATCGGCGCGATGCGCTGCATGAGCGGCTGCAGCTCCCAGCCAAAGGGAATCGTGCCGCGGGCGTCTTCATCCCACCGGTACCACTGCCGCGTAAGCAGAATGGGGATGGAATCGCCATCGCTGAGCACGAACGAGAGGTAGACCTTGTCCTCCAGTGTGGGAATATCGGGCTTCGGTCTGCGCGGGAGCCTCGCGCGCAACGGCCGGATCTGCGATAGGTACGAGAGGTTCGGCGAGTTGGTCGAGCAGAGGGTGCGGACACCATGCTCAGAACCGTGCTTGACGTGCTCGTGCTCGCTGTCGCGGATGACCCATCCCCACTGGATCGAGTCAGGTGGGAGCGCGTCAAGAATGGCGCCACGTAGCTTGCTCTCATCCGGGAGGATCGGAGATGTGGATAGGTCAGTCATGAACGCGCCGCGCATCACCGCGTAGTCGCGGATGAGAAACCACGCGCCGTCGTCCAGGCAGGCGATGTCTCGGGGCGCGAGACGCGGCATGAGGTGGTCGATCGCCCACTGGTTGGCCTCAACGCGGTCCGAGTGCGCGCCGCGAATGTCGCCGACGATGGGGAGTCCGTGCTCGTCCGCGACCGGGCGCATCTCAGGCGTCACGGGCAGCAGGTTGAGCAGCGCCGCGAGCATGCAGGCAGTGTTCTCAGAGTTCGGTTCGTCGGGGCTATAAACCACGGCACCGTTCAACTCGGGCGCGTATCTCGACAACGCTGCGGCAAACGTGAGTTGGTGCGGCTCGATGCCGTACTGACCTTCGAGACGCTCCACCCACCACAGATCGGCTTTGCGGTTGAAATCGCTCATCCCGACGATGAATAGACGCGGAGCGGTCCGGTTGACCAGGCCCTGGAGCGTGAGCAGCGCGATCTGGCGGTCGTGGCCGAGGCCATCCGCATCGACCACATCCACTTGGTCGGGGCGCGCGTGGGCGTGCCCGGGCCGGGCGACGGAGCGACCCGCCAACTCGGCTTCGAGGTCCTGCAGGCGAGGTTGGGCGTCTATCAGGGCGGTTGACACGAGAAGCGCTAGCAGGAGCATCAATTCCCCTCCGGGTGGCGCGGTGTGAGAGTGTTGCGCGGCGCAACAGTCGGCACCTGCAGCCAGGGATGATGGAGCCTGTGTCGAAGTCTCAGGGTTGCTCGAGTGATGAGGTGCGTGTCTTGTGTAGGAGGGGTTTCAACCCCGACGCCGTCAGGTGGCGCAGGCATTCTTGCCTGCGCCACCTGACGGCAGGTCGCGGCTGAACTCACATTCCAGAAACTGGCGAGGTATTGGGTTCTCCCGTTGGTTTCATCACCAACCACCTCATCCCGCTTGCCGTCGGCCCCTCTTACAGAGATTGGGCAGAAGAGAGCGCGCGGCGATGGATGCGAGGAGTGTTTCTCACCCGTGCCTCGCCGGGAACATCGCGCAATTCCTGGAATGTGAGCGATACCCCTCCTACACAGGACAACA
>CAZKUN010000077.1:0-34751 GCA_964555935.1 uncultured Armatimonadia bacterium
AGCTGACTGCTCAGCCAACGCCGGGGCGCCCAGTTCCATATGGGCAATCCCGGTTTACAGGGTGGTAACTTGCGCTTGACAGGTGGAGCGCAATCGCATAGAATTCGGCGAACGGCAATAGCCGTCAAGGGGCGGATTGTGTCCGCTTGGAGGTCGCCTGAATGGCGAGACGAGCTACTCACGTCTTGGGCGTTGATATCGGGTCAGATGCCACCAAAATCGTCGAGGTGAAGCTCGGGCGCGATGGCGCGGAGCTAGCTGGCGCTCCGGTGGTCTTTCGCACACCAGAGCACGCGGTGCAGGGCGGCGTCATTGTCGAACCGCAGGCCGTTGGCGAGGAGATCAAGGCGCACCTCGCTAGCTTCTCCACGAAGAAGTGCATCTGCTCTGTTGGCGGGCAGTCCTCGCTGGTCGTGAGAATCAGCGAGATGCCGCAGATGACCACGGCAGACCTCAAGGAGGCCATCCAGTGGGAGTTGGAGCGACAGACCACCTTCCCCCCGGACCAGGTCATCTACGACTACTGCCCCATTGAGCGTCCGGACACTCCTGAGGACGCCCCAAACATGGAAGTCCTGCTCGCGGCCGCTCACGAGGACCTCATCAACGCGCACGTTGAGACGCTCCACGCGGCTGGGTTGCGGCCGGTCGGCGTCGATATCGAGCCCTTGGCCGCTGCGCGTGGCCTCGTTGAGATCTTTGGCGAGCAGTTCGTTGATCAGACCGTCGCCATCGTCAACATCGGCAACAACCTCAGCGATATCACGATCATTCGCTATGGGGTTCTCAGTTTCGTTCGCTCGATCCCAACGGCCGGCGAGGGACTGACTCGGGCCATCAGCCAAGCCTTTGTTGTCGATACCGACGAGGCCGAGCGCATCAAACGCCAGCATGCCCGACTCGACTCCGAGTCGGACGACGGCTACGAGCAGGTCGCGCCGGTGATGGCGGCTGGGCCGGACACCGGCAGCCTCGATCTAGGCACGCCGGCTCCGACGCACACGGGCACCGACAGTCAAGATGACACGGATGCTCCGGTGTTTGAACTCTCGAGCACGGACGACTTGGGGACATCAGACAACGCGGACGCCAGTGGCGAGCGAGTGACGCATCTCGAACTCGACGATGCCGACGTTCCGCCTCCGCCGCCCAGCGGACTGGGTGCTCAACTCATCCCTCAGACCGTCGGGCCCGCCGCGGGCAGTTCTGACGCGGCCGCCTCTCAGCAGGTATACGACGCGATCGCGCCGATTATCGGAGAACTCACCACCGAGATCCGGCGCTCGCTAGACTTTTATCGTCGCCAACACCGAAACGAATCCATCGACCGAGTCGTCCTTACAGGTGGGTCGGCAGTCATTCCGGGCATCGCCGACTTCGTTTACGCCGATTTGGGCGTCCCGACCGAAGTCGCTGATCCATTTGCGGGGCTCTCATTGACGGGCGAGGCACCAACGGAATACCTACGAGATGTCGGCCCGATGTGCGCAATTGCAGCAGGGCTGGCCGTGCGCGACATGATCCCGGAATAGCGGGCAAACGCTGCTCTAGCGGCCCACACGTCGGCGGAGGTGCAGTTTGCTTAGAATAGACCTTCTCCCAGGACATTTTGCCCAAGCCAAGGCAGCGAAGGCTTGCCTGGCGCTGGCCGCGGTCGCACTGATTCTCGCGATCGCCGGCTGTGGCTTTGTGTTTATGGGCGCCAAGTCCAAGCAGGCGCGGCTTACGGAAGAGCTGGCCGAGTGGAAGGTAAAGGCCGATGTCGTGCGCGGCTTGGAGACAGATCTTCAGGGCGTGGAGGCCGAGACGGCTCCCATCGGCGGCAAGGTCGAATTCATCGAGCAGGCCGACGGGTCTGGCGAGCAGTATTGGGCCGCATGGGACGATGTCAACCAGTACATCTACGCTCGTGCCAGGGTTCTCGACGTGGCCGTGTCTGGTGCATCGGTGAATTTCAACGTTGAGGTCCCGGATACAACATCCGTCGGCCGGTTTGTGCTCAACCTAATCCGTTGCCCCCACATCTCGAATATCCAGTTTGGCGGCACAATCCCCGCCGGTCCAGGCGTTGGCCCCAATTCGGGCTCGTCGGGCGGCGGAGGGGGCGGCATGGGCATGGGCGGCGGGATGGGTGGCATGGGGCCCGGCATGGGCATGGGCGGTGAGATGGGCGGCATGGGGATGGGCATGGGCGGAGGCGGTGGGCCTGGCGGAATGCCAGGGATGATGGGCGGCGGCGGCGGTGGTGGTGGTGGCGCTCGTTCGGGCGGCGGCCCCATCGCGTTGCAGGTCAACGCGTCACTTGTCACACCAATGTCGACCCCCGCGCCTGGTGGCGCTGCTGGTGGCGGAGGGGGCGGCGGAGGCGGAATGGGGATGGGTGGCGAGGCCATGGGCATGCCTGGCGGAGGAAACATCATGCCGGGCGCCGGCGGTCCCCCCGGAGGGGGCGGAGCCCCGGGCAGCGGTCCCCCCGGTGGGAGCCCGCCCGGTTAGATTGTTGGCGATGGGCCCAGTACGATGTAGTGAGCCTTCTCGCAGGAGTGAGCAATGTCGAAGCTAAAACCAATCTATGTGTTGATCCCGGGTGTGCTGCTCGTCGTGATCATCGTTTGCGTCTTCCTGTTCGTATTGCTCCCGCCAGTGAAGAAGGCGAACGATCAGCTCACCGCCGACCTTCAGGTCGAGACGGACAAGGCGAATGAACACGATCGCGTCGCGCAGCGCCTGGAGGACGCGCGAGTCAACCTTGATGAGCAACAGGCGAAGTTGGACGAGTACATCAAGACGCGCGGGGTTCGCATTTCGACATACACGCCCGTTGAGGCGATGATTGCCTATTGGTACGAGTTGCAGGAGGACTTGGCGCCGACGATCGAGATGTACCTCGAGTCAACTGGGTGCACGATCATCCAGGGCGCTGCCTTGCCGGCGCCAACGATCTCGCCTCCGACGCTGGGCCCCGCCAGCTTCTTCCGGATCCCGAGCCAAGGCGGCATGACGTTCACGGTTCGTGGCACGGAGCAGGAACTCCGGGATCTCTACGCGGGCCTCAGCAACTTTGAGCGCGTCGCGACCATCAGCGGTCTTTCTCTGTTGCCCGTCGGCAACGGCGAGAAGCTTGATGTAACGTTCACGCTCACAACTTACCTCCTGGCCGAAGGCCCTGCCGCTGCCGCGGCTGCTCCGGCGGCTGGAGGCACGGGAATGGGCACCACCATGCCGGGCATGGACGGTGACGGGCCGCCGGGCATGGGTGGCGGAAGTGGAATGGGAGGCGGCGAAGCCGCAGCTGGTGGTGGTGACGACGACGACGACGACGAGGATGAGGAAGAAGACGAGGACGACTAGGGAAGGCCACACGCCTGCTTTTCGGCCGCGGGGCCGGCAGGTGTTGATGGGCACATCGTTGAACTAGACACACGGGAGGCTGCGCGTGGACGACCAAACTAAGGCCAAAGGGCTGATGGCGGCGGGGTTGCTGATCTTGGCGGTCGCCGCGCTGATCGTGGTCATGGTAGTCGTCCCTGCCCTCAAGGGCGGCGACGGGAACGTCGCCGTGGCTCAGGGGCCGCCTCCCGGCATGAGCGGCGCGCCCGGAGGATCCGGTGGAGCCCCTGGTGGTGGGATGCCGGGCGGCGGCGGAATGCCGGCAGGCATGGGCGGCGGTGCTGGCGGCGGCGGAATGCCGAGCATGGGCGCCGGCGGAGCACCCGGCGCGGCCGGTGGTGGCGCGCCGGCTGGGGCTGAAGTTGCGCCCCTTGAGGAGTCACGCAAGAATCCATTCGCGCCAGCGGCGGGGGCGGGACTGTTGTCCTCCGGCCTTCCCGCGCGCTTGGCGTTTCAACCGAGCCGGCACACCATGCCGGTTGGCGTGTTCGACCAACACGCCTTCCCGACCAAGGGTCCGGGAGGCGAGACCATCCAAGTTCCTGCCGCAGCTCCCTCACAGCGAGCCGGCGGCCCAAAGGCTCCGCCGCGCGAGGAGTGGATGAGAGTCTCGGGCATTCTGAACGATCCACAGGGGCGCGCGATGGTCATCCTCCAGTCGGGCCAGGGCCAGGAGGGCGCAGTCCTGCAGGTCGGTGATCGATGGAAGGGCTGGCGCGTCGAGAGTATCACGAAGGCCCAAATGATCCTGTCGCGCGAAGAGAACGGGGAGACGCGGCGGCGGATCATCCACCTGCAGACGGGCGGCGGCGGACGCCGTGGCGGTCGCAACGCGCCCGGCACGGCCACGCCTGGCGACGCGGCTCCCGCTGCCGGGGGCCAACCTGGCGCGAGGCGTCCGGGCGGAGCGTTTCCCGGCGCCGGTGCTGGTGGCGGTCGCAATCAGCGACGGACCAGACCGCAACCGCAGTAGGCAGCTATCAGCGGCATTAATCGGGGTGCGTTTTCGCATCCCATGAGGACGTTTCGTTGAGCGGAAGTTGGAAATT
This sequence comes from uncultured Armatimonadia bacterium, assembly GCA_964555935.1. GTDB lineage: Bacteria > Armatimonadota > Zipacnadia > Zipacnadales > VGFC01 > CAZKUN01. The sequence goes on from CAZKUN010000077.1 coordinate 4,440, forward strand.
CGCTAGGAAGGATGTTCCTGCCATGACGCGATCTGGGGCTATCGTCGCTCTTATGCTTTTCGTCTTGCTCGCCGGCCAGGCATTCGCTCAGGTCGACCAGGACCAGAGGATCACGTTCGACTTTCGCGATGCCGACGTTAAGGAAGTACTGCTGAGCCTGAAGAACCTCGCGAACATTCAGTACGCCTTCGATCCCGACGTGGGGGAAACCAAGTCCATCACGGTCAGCCTTCGCGATCAGACAATCGATTCGGCCTTGAGGGTGGTTCTCGGCGCGGCAGGCCTTTCGTACGTCTACGATGAGGCCACGAAGGTTTACCACGTCAAGAATAAGCCGAATCGCGGCGGCGACAGAGCGGCGCGGTCCACTCTGCAGCCGGTCGTGTCGAATAATCCGTCCGTCCAGCCTCCGACCCGCGCAGCAACCGCGGGCGCGGCCGGCACGGGTGCGGCAGCAGCGGAGGAAGAAGAGGAGCAGATCCTTCGGAAGATCCAAGTGTACTTCCAGGATCCGATGCTCTTCTCCGACGGCGCCGCAATCGGTAGCGCCATGATGAGTGGCGGCGGTGGTGGCGGTGGCTACGGCGGCGGCGGTGGTGGTTATGGTGGCGGCGGCGGCGGTGGTGGTTATGGTGGCGGCGGCGGCGGTCGTGGCGGCGGCGGCGGCTACGGCGGCGGCGGTGGCGGCCGTGGCGGTGGCGGTCGTGGCGGTGGCGGTCGTGGTGGCGGTGGTCGTGGTGGCGGCGGTGGTCGTGGTGGCGGCGGCTACGGCGGCGGCGGCGGTGGTCGTTACTGAGCAGCCCGTCGCTGGGCCTGCCGAGCGCGGACGCGGCGCATGCGGCTGCGCGGAGAGATTGCGGACATACAACGGCTCGAGTCGAATGCACTCGATCCTTGGTCGCGCCAGGTTGTCTATTAAGGGAGGGGAAGAAATGCTTCCCAACAGAGTCGCCGGACGCAGCACTGTCGTGACGGCAGGAGTATTGGTCATCCTTATGGCCTTGGCTCTGCCTGTTGCGGCTCTTAGCCAGGACGTCCAAGGTCCAGTCGAGGCAGCCGAGGGGACCCTCGTGACGATTGACGCGACTGATGCGTCTCTCGACGAGTTGGTTCGCATGCTCGGGCGGGCGGCCGGCATCCGATACGTTCTGTCGGCGGATGAGTCGCGTCCGGTGACCCTCAACCTCCCAAATGTCCTGGTTGAGGACGCTCTTGAGGCGGTAGTGACGGCTGCAGGATGCTACTACTACCGCAAGGGCGACATGTATATCATCACGTCGGAGCCCACGATTCCTACTGAGGCTCCCGACCCCATCGAGCCGCCGAAGCCTGTGCTCCTACCGGTGGTCCCCGAGGGCGGGGGTCCGGAACCGTCGGGAGGCATTCCCCCAGCCATTCTGCCGGGGAGTGGCGTCACGCGACCCGTGACACCTACGCCTCCCCCGGCCAGGCCGGTGATCAAGCTGCAGATGATTCCGCTGAGTTTCGTCAACGCCGCTGAGGTCGCCTACATGTTCGGCGGCACGGCGGTCAGCGGCCGCGCAGCGGTCCTCAATAACCGCGGCGGGTTCGGTAGCATGCGCCCGGGCTCTACGCCTGGCATGCGCCACAGTGGGCGTGGGAATCGCGGGGGCAACGGCGGGAATAGCGTGATGGGTTCGTTTGGCGGGTCGGGCGGCGGGTCGCGCACTGGCGCGTTTCGTGAAGGCTTCGGCCAGCTCGGCGGTGGTCTTGGTGGCGGCGGGGGAGGGTTCGGCGGCGGCGGCGGCGGCTTCGGTGGCGGCGGCGGCGGGGGACTTGGTGGCGGGCTAGGTGGCGGCGGTCTCGGCGGCGGAAGGGGCGGCGGCGGCGGCGGATTCGGTGGCGGCGGCGGGGGGCTTTCGCAGTTGCTCCCGGAGGACCTGGAGCCTCCAGTTGCCTTCCTCGACGACAACGCGCTGATCGTTCGTGGCACTGCTGAGGCTATAGACGAGTTCGCGGAGATCGTCGCGTTGCTGGACAAGCGCGTTGAGCAGGTGGAGATCGCTGTCAAGTTTGTCTCGATCACGACGACCTTCGAAGAGGCCTTCGGCATTGACTGGGCCATTAAGAACACTCAACTTGAGATCTTCGACCAAGGCTTCGCGCCTCCCCAGGCAGTGAACACGGTCGTCCGCTTTGCGACAGGCAACCTTCAGGCTCAGTTGAACGTGCTGCTCAAGACGAGCCGCGCCACGGTCATCAACGAGCCTCGCGTTTCGGTCAAGAACAACATGTATGCCAGCGTCGAGTTCACGACGGAGATTCCGTATTTCGCTGCTCAAGTCACGTTCAACCAGTTCGGCCAGCGGCAGGTGGACTTCGAACCGGACTTCATCTCGGTCGAGAACTACCTCGATGTCATGCCGCGCATCAACGCGGACGACTCGATCAACCTTCAGTTAACACCCAATATCTCGAACGTCGCGGGATTCGTTGAGGGGCCGAACGGCGAGACCATTCCGATCACGACCTACCAGACGGTCTACACCGAACTCGCCGTGCAGGATGGCGAGACGGCCGTGCTCGGGGGGCTGATTCAGAAGGACGACAACAGTCAGAAGCTTCACACCCCGCTGTTGAGCAAGATCCCGATCATCGGGAAGCTCTTCACGTCGCGGGACAAGAAGATGACTGACTCCGAACTGCTGATTTTCGTCACGCCTCGCATCTTGCGTGAGGCGACAGTCGACTAGGGCCGGAGCGGTCGCGGCATCGCGACAGTGACGATCGGATCTCTATCGAAACGGCACGGCCTCTCGTGCCGTTTCGTGGTATACGGGGGCAGATCGCTCCGGCGATCCGCGCCGGTGGGAGAACGCTGGTGGGTCTAGACCGCATCGAGGTTGTGCTACCGGATCATCAATACGCGATCCACGTTGGCGCTGGCGTTCTGGACCAGGTGGGCGCGATCGTGTCGCCGCCCGCGGCTGGCCGCGCTGCTGCGCTCGTCGCCGATGAGACCACTGGCAGGCTCTTCGCGCCGCGCGTTCTGGCTAGCCTTGAGGCCGGCGGGTGGAAGCCGACCTTGCTGACCGTGCCTCCTGGCGAGGCGAGCAAATCTCTGGATGTTGCAGGGCGTCTGCTGTGCGAGCTGGCTGATGCTGGGCTGGATCGTGGATCGACGCTCTTCGCGCTTGGTGGTGGGGTCGTCGGCGACTTAGGCGGCTTCGTCGCGGCCACGTACATGCGCGGCATCGATTTCGTGACCCTCCCGACCACGTTGCTGGCTCAGGTCGACAGTAGCATCGGCGGGAAGGTGGGCGTGGATCTGCCACAGGGGAAGAATCTGGCGGGCGCGTTCCACCAACCCGTGGCGGTGGTCACGGATCCTGTTGCCCTTGAGTCGCTCGCCAGGCCGCAGTTGCTGGCGGGCTTGGGCGAGGTGATCAAGCACGCGGCGATCGCTGATGACGGGCTCTTCCGGGAGTTGGAATCCCTGGGCGCCGTCGTGCTGGAGATGCGCGGTGGCGAACTCGAAGCCATCGTCGCCCGGAACTGCAGGATCAAGGCGGACGTCGTAAGCCGGGACCCTCACGAGCGCACGGGTCTCCGGGCGACGCTCAACTACGGCCATACGATCGGGCATGCCATCGAGCTTGGCGCTGAGGCGTGGGGGTTGCTGCACGGCCAGGCTATTGGGCTGGGAATGATCGCCGAGGCCCGCGCCGCAGTTGGCCTGGGATTTTCCGCGCCGGGCGTGGCTGATCGTTTGGCGGCACTTCTTACGCGGCTGGGCATGCCGTTGAGCATCAACCGTATTGAAGTTGATGTGGACCTAGCGCTTCGCGCCTTGCGCGCCGACAAGAAGGTTGTCGGAGGAGTGCTTTCGCTGCCGGTCGTTCCTGAGATTGGGCGCGCTGAGGTCCGCGAAGACGTTGGGTTGGATCAGGTCGAGGGAGCACTGCTAGGCGTTTTGGACTAGACATGTCGCGCACGCGCGACGCCGTTCCCGTGTAGTGGATTCGGCAGCACCGCTAGAGCGATTGGCTGGTTGAGCATGAGGCTCGATCTCAAAGAGAGGCACAGCACGGGCCCGTTCGCGGAGCGGCTTATCGCGACCGACGAGGAGACGGGACGTGACGTGCTCGTCAGCATGCCTCATCTGAGTCTGGCTGACGTGGATGATGAAACCCGGCAGCGCATCCTCGCCGCTGCCCGCCGGTACAAGGGCCTGGTTCACCCGCACGTGTGCTCGCCGCTCGACGCGGGCATCCTGCGTTCGGGACGGCTGTGTATCGTTCAGGAACTGCCCTCGAGCCTCGGCGGCAAGCCTGGCGATTCGCCTGAACGCGGCGGGCTCGCGCTTACTCATCTCTGCGAGGCCCTTGCATACTCGCACACGCGCGACCTCGTGCACGGTGTTATCAGTCCCGATTGCGTTATCGGCGCCGACGCGGGTGATCCTCGCCTGGCTGATTTTGGTGTCGGGGCCGCGCTTTTTGAGGCGGGCGTGCTGGGCGAGCGATGCGCCGACGTTCCTTGCGCCGCGCCCGAACTTGGCTCCGGCGGCGAACCAACGCCCGCGAGTGACGTCTACTCATTGGGTGTCCTCGGAATCGAGTTAGCATCGCCGGCCGGCGAGGGATCAGGACCCCAAGATCTTGCATCACGCGCTTCAAGGATTCCGCAGAGCGGACTGGCCTCCACGGTTTCGCGTGCGATCCAGCCGGAGCCGGCTAGCCGCTTCTCAGGCGCGGGTGAGATGCTGCGCGCTCTTCGTTCGGTCGTCGCGCCGGAGAAGCGCGTGGACACGCCCAGACGTGCAGCCGCCACAGAACGGCGGCGTCCGCCCGCCCGCAAGGCGGCTCGGCCGAAGACGCGAAAGGCGAAAGAGCCCCGTCAACCGGCGGTGCCCGAGATGAGTCACCTGAAGGCGTTTGGTCTGTTGGCGTGGACATCCGTCCGCAGCCTCTTCACGCTCATCGTCTGCCTGGCCTTGATTGCCTGCGCCCTGGCGGGCGGTTTCGCTTTGGCTCTGAAGGAGACGCCCCAGCTCAGGCAGGTCCCAATACTCGAGGGCCGCCCTGTCGGTGAGGCCCGCGCGTTGGCCTCCGCGGATGGCCTGGAGACCATGATAGGGCGACAAGCCTACCACAGCGAAGTCGACGAGGGCCATGTGATTCAGCAGAGCCCGTATCCCGGCAAGTGGGTTCGCGAAGGGCGCGGCATTGAGTTGGTCGTCTCACTCGGCGAGGCGCGCGTGAGCACCCCGAAACTGGTAGACTTGCCGCGCTCCGAAGCCAAGAAGCAACTTGCGTCCGCGGGGCTGCTACTGGGCACGGTCAGCCGGCGCCAGGCCACGGGAGAGCCGGACCGCGTACTCGAACAGAATCCGAAGGCAGGGACCGAGGTTCGCGTCGACACGGAGGTCGACATCACCATCTCGGTCGGGCCACGCACAGCCGCGTCTCGGGATGACCGCTCAGGCCCGCGGGCCGCTGACATCAAGGTGACCGTCCCGGCGGGCCCGCCCGTGCAGCGCGTTAAGGTAGAGGTGCATTACCCAAACCGTCGCTACGTAATAGCCCATGACCGGATCCACCACCCAGGCGATAAAGTGAAGGTCCACGTGGTGGCGTCCGGGCCAGCCAGCGTGCAGACACTCATTGACGGTAAACTGGTCGCCAAACAGGATCTCGAGCCGTCCCCCTAATAGCATCTTGAGCGAATCCAATGCACTTGAACTCGTAGCTAGAGCACAGGCGGGGGACCGCGCGGCATTTGACGCGCTGGTTGACGCCACGAAGCGTCGAGCCTATGGTTTTGCCCTACGAGTCACGGGCGACCACGATTTGGCGGCTGATGCCGTGCAGGATGCGTACGTCCGCGCTTACACCTCGCTGCACCGCTTCAGGCGCCAGTCGGCGTTCACCACGTGGCTCTACCGCATCGTCGTCAACGCCTCCCTGGACGCCATGCGCAGTCGGTCGCGCAACCCCGAGCCGCTGACCTTCGCCGGCGACGAGGACCGCGAACAACGCAATATCGACCTGGCCGACACGTCGGCTACCCCGCACCATGAGGCTGAGCGCCGCGAGCGTCAGGAGATCGTCCTCCGGTCGCTGCAGTTGCTGTCTGAGGACCACCGAACGGTCCTGGTGCTGTTTGACCTGGAGGGTCTGTCGTACGAGGAGATCTCAGAGATCGTCGACGTGCCGCTCGGCACGATTAAGTCGCGCATCAATCGGGCCAGGTTGGCGTTGCGGGATGTCATCAAGCCGCACATGGAACTTTTCTGGCGGGGCAGCAGTCCCACGACTGAAGAAGCCTGATTCGTTGCTGTTTTAGGGAGCTACAAAGATGAACTGCGATGCAGCTCGGGAGAGGTTCGCGCTTCTCTCCGAGGATGAGCTGTCCGCGGAGGAGACGCTCGCCGCAAGGGCGCACTTGGCTGAGTGCGGCGATTGCGAGCAGGCCTATCGCGACGTCGAACGATTGGTCGCCGAACTCCGCGAAACGCCGACACCGCCTGTTCCCCCGCACGTCGACCTGCGAATTACCGCGGCGCTGGATGCCATCGACCAAGCCAACGCGACCGGCCATGGTCCGCGGCGTCGATCGTTCTGGGAAGTCGCCGCCCCGTACCTTGCTGCCGCCGCCGTCGTCATCATCGCCTTTGCCCTTGGCGCGCTCTTGCGGCGGCCCGGGAGCTGGTCCATCACCGGCCCTCCGACGCCCATGCCTCTTGGCACCGCGATAGAGACGCCCATCAACTCGGAGACCGGCTCCGTTGGGAGCCTGACCCGCGAGGATTTGGGTGACGGAGCCGGTGACGCCGATAGGCGCCAACACGAGGCGCTGGCTACTGTGACGGAGCGTATGGAGGCGCTAGCTGCCGCCAAGGCCGCAGAGAAATTGGACGAGAAGATTCTGGGCGGGGACGTGCCGCTGCCAGGCATGGAAGACCTGGAAGGGCCGCCACCGATACCGTCTGAGGACAATGATCTCCCTCCGATCGAGCCGGATCCCGGCGCGGACATTCACTTCGGAGAACTGCCGCAGGGGACGAATCCTGGCGCGTCTACTGCTGAAGCGCCACCCATCGCGCCCCTGCTGACGGTGAGCACGCGCTTACTGTCACTCCCCGACCGCACTGTCGGATCCAGGATCGCGGGCAAGGTCGAGGTGACGGCCCACGCGGACGTAGACCACGCGGTTGTCAGCGCGACCGGCGATTCCGGACTAGAAGTCGCCGCCGCGACTGGTGGCGTGCTGTACGAGGGGCCGCTGCGCGCGAATGACCCGACTACCATCCAGCTTCCCATCCGCGCCACGAGGCCGGGCACGTATTCGATCGACGTCAAGCTCGACCCAGGCTCTGGCGGCGACCCAATTGTCTCGAAGCTCTACGTTCCGATTGGCGACGCCGCGCCCTCTCCTGGGGCCGGCACGACCACGCCGCCCGCTGTGGCGGGCGAATCGGTCAGCGCGGGCTTCCGCAACACGCCTGTTCGCCAAGCGCTGGAGGACATCGCCAAGCTCTCTAAGCTGGAGGTGGAGATCGGCGATGACGTCGGTGATGAGCGCGTGACGCGCGATCTCGAGGACGTCAGCGGCGCCGCGGCGCTCAAGACGATAGCCGAGGACGCAGGCTACCAGGCCACCTACACCGATGGCAAGTACGTCATCACCCGCGCGACTGGCGGCGACTAGGAGCAGATGACAATCATTCGATCCTGCGTCGGCCGCGTCAAGAGCGGCAGGCACTACCGGGCCAGGCGACATCGCCTGGCCCTTCGTTTTCTCGCCGCCGGTAAACCGCACCAGCGGATCGAGGGTCTACCTTGGTGAGACGATAACTGAGCAACAAGTCGGGGGTGGTGATGTGATGAAACGTGGCATGACACGCGTATTGACCCTTTCCGTCGTGGTGATGGCTCTGACGGCAGTAGCATCCGCCCAAGCGCCGATCATCGTCCCGCGGCCCGAACCAGGCGTCCGAGGCGTTCCCCTCGAGCTGAAGTCCCTCAAGCTGGACGTTGAGATCTCGAAGCAAGTGGCCTCGGTGAACACGGACATCGTGTTCCACAACCAGCATGGCCGCCAGATTGAGGGGACGTTCCTCTTCCCGTTGCCCGAGGCCACGGCGATCAACGATTTCGCCATGTATGTCGATGGCAGGAAGCTCGCGGGCGAGATCCTGAAGAAAGAACAGGCCCGGGAGATCTACGACGGCATCGTCAACCGTCAGCGCGACCCCGCGCTGCTTGAGTACCTGGGCAAAGATCTGTTCCAGGCGAGCATCTTCCCGATCCCGGCCAATGGCGACACGCGCGTCGAGCTGAAGTACGAGCAACTCCTCGAGCGCGACGCGGGACTGACGCAGATCTCGTATCCGCTGCACACCACGCGGCCCAACCCGCAGCCTATCGGCGAACTGGTCGTCGATGTGAAACTCGGGTCGGACGTGCCGCTCAAGTCGATCTACTCGCCGACGCATGATGTCGACGTGTACCGAAAGTCGGATGAGGAAGCGCGGGTTGGCTTTGAGGGAAAGAAGGTCCAGCCAGACCGCGACTTCGTGCTCTACTACGCGACCAGCGAGGACGAATTTGGCGCCAACCTGATCGCCAATCGCGAGCGCGGCGAGGATGGGTTCTTCATGGTGCTGCTCGCGCCGAAGACGCGCTTCAGCGAGGACGAGATCCCGTCAAAGGACGTGGTGTTCGTGTTCGACACGTCCGGCAGCATGGCGGGTGAGAAGATCGATCAGGCGCGAAAGGCGCTGATCTTCTGCCTCGACAATCTCAACCCAAGCGACCGCTTCAACGTAATTACCTTCGCGACGAGCGTCCGGTCGTTCGCCGACGACATGAAGGCGGCGACGGATGACAACGTCGAGGATGCAATCGACTTCGCCAAGAAGATGAAGGCCGTCGGCGGGACCAACATAGATGAGGCGGTCCCGGCCGCGATCGAGATGCTGGGCAAGGCCAAAGGGGCGTCGATGGTCATCTTCCTGACCGACGGGTACCCGACCGTTGGCGAAACGGACACGGACGATCTGGTTGAGAAGATCAGCGATGCCAACGACGAGGACAACCGCCTGTTCACCTTCGGTGTCGGCGATGAGATCAACACGCAACTGCTCGACCGCCTGACCAAAGACAACGGCGGCGCGGCTGAGTACGTGCGGCCGTCGGAGGACATCGAGGTCAAGGTCTCGCGTTTCTACGGCAAGATCGCGCACCCCGTCCTGACTGACATTGAGATGAAGATTGCCGGCGTCAAGACGCATGACGTCTACCCGAGCAAGCTTGGTGACCTGTTCGCGGGCACCGAGATCCGCGTGCTGGGCCGCTACGATGGCGAGGGCGACGCCGTGCTGCACCTTACGGGCGACGGCCCCAAGGGAGAGCGCGGTTTCGAGTACAATATCTACATGCCTCAACGTGAGGCGGAGCATGGCTTCATACCGCGCCTGTGGGCGATCCGCAAGGTGGGCTATCTCCTTGACGAAATCAGGCTGAGGGGCGAGAATAAGGAACTCAAGGACGAGATCGTGCAGCTTGCGTTGACCTACGGAATCGTGACTCCGTACACGTCATTCCTGGTCAACGAAGACGAAACTGTTATCGCCCGAGCGCCTGCCGAGACGCGCCGCGCCTTCGAACGCGCGCAGGCCGTACACGAAGACTTCGCGGCTGATGCGGTGGGTGGCATGGGTGGCTACGGCGGGCTTCAAGCGGGCGCGTACAGCGGTCTTGGCGCTCGCGGCGGCGGCGCGATGGCAATGCCCGGAATGATGGGCGGCGGCGGCATGATGGGTGGCGGAATGCCTGGCATGGCGGCCGGAATCCCAGCCGCACCGAGAGCGGCGCTCAAGCTAGGGCGAGCCGTTGTTGACGCGACGACCGGGGAGAGCGCTGTTGTCGCCGCACAGGGCATCCGCGGGATGCAGGTCAACGATAACGAACTCGTTCTCGATCAGCGCGCTGTTCAGAACATCGGGCGCTCGACATTCTACTACGATCCGGACACCGATACCTGGACCGACTCACGGTTCGACGAGAGGGTCCGGACGGTTGAGATCCAGCGCGACAGCGAGGCCTTCCGGCAGGTCATTACGGCTCGGCCGACGCTGGCGCGATACTTTGCCCAAGGGCCGCGCGTGACCTATCGCCTGGGCGCGGTGAATCTTCGAGTCGGCGATACGGGTTTGGAAAACCTGAGTGATGACCAACTGCAGGAGCTTCTGCGATGAGCCAAAACTGTACGTACCCAGTCACTTCTGGTATCGAATCAAGCTGGCGCAGGCTTCGGCCTGCGCCAGTTGTGTTTGCGCTTGCCCTGATCCTGGCGTCGGCTGGATGGACTCAGGGCACAGCGAAGTCGTCCGTTGCCGCGCTGCCACTGCACGTTGCGGTGGGTGGAGTGTCCGCCGATGCGGGGATTGCCGCTTCGCGCTTCATCGCGGCTGCGTACGAATTGACCGGGCGGCACAAGGTCGCCGACACCGGCGACGTTGAGGCCGCGCTGCGCGACCGGGAAATGAACCCGCCGTTTGGCGTTGGGCACCTGCAGCTTCTCGCTGACGTGCTTGGCGTCGACACAGTCGTCCACGGTAGCGTTCGCGGCCTAACGTACGACCCAGAAGCCAGATCGGCCTCGGTGGTCATTGCTGTTGAGGTTGTCGACGGCAGGCGTGGTACGCTCAAGGGACGCCATGAGGCCAATGGCGCGCACGTCGCTCCAGCCGACGTCGCAAGCACGCAGCAGTCGGTGATCATGGGCGCTTTGGCCCGCGCCGCGGAGCAGGTTGTCGAGGACATCACGGGCATCGAAGTGAACGCGCCCGACGCCAGCGCCGACCCAGAGGCCGTCGCCGAAACGAACGCGGCGGAGACCGACGCGCCGGGAACGGATGCCGAGGCGGCCGTTTCCGAGGGGGGGACGCCTGCTGAGACGGCGCTCGTGCCGGCAGTCATCCCGGGGTCCGAGGCCGCGGAGGATGGGCCTAAGTCCACCGTCCCGACGGGTGATCTGATCGTCAAGATCGATCCGCGGCCGGCCGAGCCGGTCGTCGAGGCGCCAGCGGCTGACACAACGCCCGAGGCGGATCAGCCAGAACCGACCACGCCGACCAATGAGCCGATCGTGATCGTAGTGAAGCCGCCGGGCGAGGACAAGCCGGCGCCGCGTCCCGAGCCGCGCCCCGACTATCGCGACGACATATGGGAGAGCGAGTTGCCCCCCGTCACTGTGAAGATACTCGCCAAGATTGGCTCTGGGCAGGTACTCACGACGCTTGGGCGCAACGGCGCGATCGCCCGCAAGATGGAGCTTGACGTATACCGGATCAACGTGTCGCGCGACGGTGAATCCACCAGACGGCGGATCGGCCGAATTCGCGTGACGAAGAAGAACCGGAGCGACGCCGTGGCGCGCGTGCTTGAGGGCGGGAATCTTCTCAGCACCGGCGACGTCGGCTATTTCCTCGGCGAGTGATTGGCCTACGATTGCCCAGGACCGAGGAGGGTCTGCGCCGTGCGCAGAGCGCGAGCAATCTCGGTCAGACGTTGGTCGCCACGGAAGCGGAAGTTGACCAACGCGGACGCCTGGATCAACTGATCCAGCGCCTGTGTGAGCATGCCCATTCCGCGGATGTCGAACATCTGCCCGCAGTTGGGGCATGTGCGTTGTGGTTGCTGTTGCAGGCGCACGACTTCGGCGGAGAACTCGCACTTGCACGTGTGGCAGGTGAGCCAGACTTTGTTGAACATTCACATCACCTCGGCTGTAGGGTGCCCGAGCAGGTCGTGACGCTGCTGGGTGGAAATACTCAGTTTCCGTGAAACAGGCGAATCAACTGGGCCGGACTTCCGAGGCCGGCGCTTCAGCATTCATCGGGCTTGATATCGGGAACACGCGGCTGACAGGCTGCGCGTCCACGGGCGACGGACAACTCCTCTGGTGGCGGGAGCGCCCCGCCCCCAGCGACTGCGGCGCTGACGCGGCGGTGCCTGTCCTACTCGAGTTGGCCGACCAGGCCCGATCCGCCGCGACGACTGAGAACCGGCTGGTGCGGGGCGTTGGTCTGGGCTTCGGTGGCCCTGTTGATTACGAACGCCGAGTTACCAGGCAGTCGTTCCACTCGCCGGGCTGGGAAGACCTGCCTCTGGCGGAGATCTTTGAGCGGGAACTTGCGCTGCCTGTCTCACTCGACAACGACGCCAACGCCGGAGGGCTGGGTGAAGCGCTCTTTGGAGCCGCCCTCGGCCATCGGGCGCTGCTCTACGTGAACGTCGGCACGGGCGTGGGCGGCGCCGTGGTTATTGGCGGCACCGCGCATCGTGGGGCGACGGGTAGCGCCGGTGAGATCGGGCATGTGGTCGTCGATCCGGATGGCCGGGCCTGCAACTGCGGCAAGCGTGGCTGTGTTGAATCCATCGTATCGGGCACGGGCATGGCGCGCGCGGCGGCCGAAGCCGGACTCGCCAACATGAGCGGGCGTGATGTCGTCGGGTCCGCCGCGGCGGGGGACCTGGCCTGCGCGGCAATCGTCCGGCGCTCCGCCGAGACATTGGGCTTGACGATCGCGAACGCAGCCAATGTCCTTGATCCCGACATCGTTGTCTTGGGTGGGGGCGTGCCCGAATCGGGGGAGATCTGGTTGGCGCCACTTCGCGATTCGTTCGCGCGCCACGCGGTTGGGCCGATCGCCCAGGCAACGCGGATCGTTGCCGCCGGCCTGGGATACCACGCGGGGGTGCTGGGGGCAGCCGCGCTGGCAGTGGAAGCCTGGCGAGCGTCTGGGGAAGCCTAACACGACCGGGATAATCGAGACGCACCCTTATCCAACACCAAACGTATAGAGATGAAATCTGAATAAAGGGGGACGAGACATGAGTGATCGTTTTGCCAAGGAAGGGTTGTCGTTCGACGACGTCCTGCTGGTTCCCCGCCGGTCGTCGGTCCTGCCGAAAGAGGCCGACACAAGCACTCGTCTAGCCCGCGACATTCGTCTGAACATCCCCATCATCAGCGCTCCAATGGACCAGGTGACAGAGTCTACTCTCGCCATCTCCGTTGCGCGCGAGGGCGGAATGGGCGTTATCCACAGGAACATGCCCGTGGCCGATCAAGCCCGCGAGGTCGATCGGGTGAAGCGCTCTGAGAGCGGGATGATCATCGACCCCGTCACGCTCTCTCCCGACGCCCTGATCAGCGAAGCTCTCGATCAGATGCGCCACTACCGCATCTCGGGGCTCCCGATCACGCAGGACGGGAAGCTCATCGGGATCCTAACCAACCGCGACCTGCGGTTCGAGACGCGCCTGGACCGGCTGGTCAGCGAGGCAATGACCTCTGTTGACCTCGTCACAGCTCCCATAGGCACGACGCTCGAGCAGGCGCAGAAAGTGCTGCACGAGCATCGCATCGAGAAGCTGCCTGTCGTGGACGACGAGATGAACCTGAAGGGCCTCATCACCATCAAGGACATCGAGAAGATTCAGAAGTACCCGATGGCCAGCAAGGACCACCTCGGCCGCCTTCGGGTCGGCGCGGCGATTGGCGCGGGCGACGAGGCTCTTGAGCGCGCGGCGGCGTTGGTCGACGCCGGCGTTGATGCCATCTTCATGGACACGTCCCACGCGCACAGCGAGGGCGTGCTGAAGACGCTGGAGAGAGTGCGCGAGGCGCAGCCTGACGTCGCCCTTGTCGGCGGGAATGTTGGGACGCGGGAGGCGGCAGCGGACGTCATATCCGTCGGCGTCGACGCGGTGAAGGTCGGCATCGGACCTGGATCAATCTGCACGACGCGCATCGTCACCGGCGCAGGCGTTCCGCAGATCACGGCCATCGTCGATAGCGCCGAAGCCGCGGCCGAGCGCAACATCCCAGTCATCGCTGACGGCGGCATCAAGTACTCCGGCGACATCACCAAGGCCATCGCCGCCGGCTCCGATTGTGTCATGGTCGGCAGTCTCCTCGCGGGTACCGAAGAGAGCCCCGGCGACACGGTGCTCTACATGGGCCGGACTTACAAGGAGTACCGTGGCATGGGCTCCCTTGGGGCCATGAGCGAGCGCGCGACAGTTCGCGATCGGTATTTCCAGGAGCACGTAGAAACCGAAGCGAAGCTCGTGCCCGAGGGCATCGAAGGCCGCGTTCCGTACAAGGGCCCGGTGGCGGCTGTCGTGCACCAACTCGTCGGCGGCCTGGCCGCGGGCATGGGCTTCTGTGGATGCGGGACCATCGGCGAACTCATGGAGCACGCCCAGTTCATTCGCATCTCTGCCGCGGGCCTGGCCGAGTCGCACCCGCACGGAGTCGCCATCACCGAGGAGCCGCCGAACTACCAAGTTCCGCGCTAATCGCAGGAGGGTGACTATGCCGCGCGCTGCCGTCATCGCCGCGCCGGGCGGGCCGGTTGAGGTTAGGGACTTCCCGAGACCCGACCTCGAGCCGGGCGGTGTTTTGGTCGATACGATCTGCTCGGAAGTGTGCGGCACGGACGTGCATCTCTTCCACGGCCGCCTTGGTGGAGTGCCATATCCGCTCATTCCTGGGCACATCAGCGTCGGTCGGGTGGTCGAATCGCGCGACGCTCACGACGTCGACGGTGAGGACGTCCGTCCTGGCGAAGTCGTTACATTCCTCGACGTGCATGGCACGTGCCACGACTGCTGGTACTGCCTTGTCGCGAAAGCCTCCACGCGCTGCCCAAGCCGTAAGGTCTACGGGATCACGTACGGGGCCGACGAGGGGCTGCTGGGTGGTTGGTCCGAGCAGATCTACCTACTCCCGGGCGTGAAGATCGTGAAGTTGCCTCCTGACCTCGAGCCGCGCACCTACATAGCCGGCGGCTGCGGCATGCCGACGGCACTGCACGCGATCGACCGAGGCGAGGTGCGTATCGGGGAGACGGTTGCCGTGCAAGGTTGCGGGCCGGTTGGGCTGACGGCCACCGCGCTGGCGAGAATCGCGGGCGCGGGCAAGGTCATCACGCTGGGTCAGCCCTCGCAGCGACTTGACGTTGCCGAGGCCCTGGGGGCTGACGTGACGATCAACATCGACGACGTGCCGGCCGACGACAGGCCCGCCGCGGTGCGCGAGTTGACGGGGGGACGCGGCGCCGATGTCACCATCGAGGCCACGGGCGTTCCTGGGGCGGTGGTTGAGGGCATGCGCATGACGCGCGACGCGGGGCGATACGTTGTTGTGGGGCAGTACACGGACGCCGGCGACGTGACGCTGAACCCGCACCTTGATCTGAACCAGAAACACCTCGATGTCCGCGGCACCTGGGGTATCGATCTGTCCCATCTGCACCGGTCCGTCGCAATCCTCGCGCGGCACCAGGGCACCGTGCCGTGGCAGCAAGTTGTCAGCCGTGACTACTCGCTCGAACAGGCGGATGACGCCTTGCACGATGTGGAGACTCGCCGCGTTGTGAAGGCCGTCATCGCGCCCAACGGCTAGCGCCATGTCCAGCGACTCCAACCTCATCGCTGTTCGACGCAACTGCGGGAGCGCGCGCTTCGCCTTCACGTCGCGCCTTGGCGGCGTGTCCGAGGGCCCGTTCGACTCGCTGAACATGGGCCTGCACGTCGGGGACGATGACGCGGACGTGGAGACCAACCGCCAGCTCGCCCTCGACGCGCTGGGCATCGGGCACAGGCTCCCGCTCGAAGCTCAGCAGATTCACGGGGCGAACGTGGCGGCGATATCGCACTGCGATCTGACCACCAACCACGGCCGGTATGTGGCGCCCAGCTCCGACGCGCTCGTGACTCCCATTCGCGGCTCAGTGGCCTTGGTCCTGTTCTTCGCCGATTGCGTCCCCGTGTTCCTGGCAACGGGCGGCGGAGACCTGATCGGCCTGGCTCATGCGGGCTGGCGCGGGACGGCAGCGGGCATCGCGGGGCAGGCGGTTTTGCGGATGACTGAGGGAACGCTCTGCCCAGCGCCGCGAGGGCCGCTCCACGCCGTGATTGGTCCGAGTGTTGGGATCTGCTGCTATGAGGTAGGGGAGGAGGTGGCCGAAGCGGCGCTGACGACGATTCCTGAATCAGCGCGCGCGGGATTTGTTCGTGACGGCTCCAAGGCTGGGAAGTACCACGTCGACCTCGCCGGCATCAGCGGCCGGCAGCTCCGCGACGCCGGCGTACCCGCGAGTAACATCGAGATCATCAGGCGATGCGCGTGCTGCGAGAACGACACATTCTTCAGCGTCCGGGGCGATGGCGCGGGCACTGGACGCTGCGCGGCCATCGCCTGGCTGGACTAGGCGCCCGCATTGATCGCGCGCTCCGCGAGGGAGACGCGAAGCGCTTCATCGGGCGGCGTTGCGCCGCGCCAAGCGAGGGCCAATACCTGGGCGCCGATTGTAGCGCTGCCCTCCACTGAAACGAGCGCCTGCAGATCGCCGGCCGACGCCCCCCGCTGCAGGGCGGCGCGCAGGCCAGGAGTCGACGCTGCTATCTCGTAGATCGTCGCCACGTAGGAGAACCCCGTGTCCCCGCACGATTGACAACCAGCACCCGATCTGAATGCCGGGACGCCCTGCGGGGCATCCCCCAAAGCCAGCAGCGCGTTCTGGAGGTCGGGCTGTTCTCCCAGGTCGCGAATGCACATCGCGCACACCAGTCGCGCTGTCCTTTGGGCCACGGCGCCGACCAGAGTGGCTGAAAGCGCGTACGGGTCGAGACCGAGGTCAAGCAGTCGTCGCGCGGCCAGAGCGATGTTGTCCGCCCCCACGCCGAGTACCACGAGACGTTCCGCGGCGGCCTCGCAGGCCGCCTCAGCCGTGCGCCGGTCGGGGGTGCCGCTGACGATGAGGGCGTCCGGTTCCTGGTCTTGAGCTTGTAGCAACGCGGTCGCGACTTGCGCTGGATCCGATACCGGCAGGGGAACCTGCGTGATGCCCGGCACGTGTTGTTCGACTGGGCGCTCCAGACTGATGACCGTGCGGTCGGCGACGGCAACGACCGCCGCAGCGCCGCGAAGCGTCCGCCCGAGTCCGCTGCGGTGCCCAGCGACGAGAACCAAGCCCGACCTTGTCGCCAGCATCGACTCGAATTGCGCGAGGACATCCCGTGCCATTCCCAGGCTGTCGGGCTTGGTGGTTTCGCCGCCACTGTGCAGCAGTCTCATCGACACGCGTTCCCCAGTCACGGTCGGCAGGCAGGCTACCGTAACCTGCAGATTGCCGGTGTCGTCTGATGGAGCGATGACGCCTTGCTGCGGAATGCCGCGGTTTGATGCGTCAAGCTGCGCCATTGACTTCAGCCGTGCGATGAGCACGAACGGGGCCAGCCCGTCCACGTCACTGCTCGCCACCGGCTCGTCATTCTGGTACACGCGCACGCGCGCGCCGTCCACCGTGGGTTCGATGATGATGCGCGTTGCTCGAGATGCTGCCGCATCGCGGAACAGGCGCTCAGCGGCCATTATGACGCCTGGGAGGTGCATCAGCTTGGGGATGCTCGACAGGTCGGTTCTGCTATCCGTCCCACTCTCGACCGCGCTCAGTAGCTCGGACAAGTCAAGCGAGAAGGCGTGCGCTTGCGCTGACCCGCTCACTTGGTGCCCTTCGATGGCGCTAACGATCTCTGGCTCATGCGCCGCTACGATCTTGAGCCGCCGGCCGGGCAGGGCCGCCCGGACCATGTCCATGGCGATCACGTTTGCGGGATCAGCAGCGGCCACGGTGACGAGGTCATCGTCGAGCGCAATCGGCACCACGCTGTGTCGGCGACAGAATTCCCCGGGAAGGAGACCTGTGATCTCGGGGAGGAGCTGCGTGCGGGAGAGGTCGACGGAGGGAATGTGAGCTTGCGATGCCAGCGCCTCGCGGACCTGGTCGGACGTCACGAGGTCCATTTCGATCATGACAGCTCCAAGCAAGCGGTTGCTCTGCGCTTGCACAGTCAACGCCGTTTGCAGCTGCTCCTGGGTGACCCACCCAGCGCGCAGGAGAATATCGCCTAGTTTTGGACCGGTGTCCTGCATTGGATTATCACCCCAGCGTGATTCCGCGCGCAGATGCCGTGAATGTCTTCAGGCATCCACCCCGCGGTAAGTGAGTCTTACCCCACTTTCACTGCCGCGCTGCACGACAATATGTCTCCGCCATACAGGATCGCGGCGCTGGGGGTAGTCATCTCGGCAGTGGGCGCCACGGCTCTCAGTGCGGGCTGCGGCGGCGATTGACATGAGGTAAGCGACGAGCGCCATGTTCCCGACCTCGAGATCGCCCTCACCGACAGCGGGCTCCGGGCGGACAAGAGACGCCTCGATCTCGCGGCGCGCGGCCTCGAGAGGCCCGGCTGATCTGAGGATTCCGATGGCGCGCCAGGCAATGCTCTGAACGCGCTTGCGGAGCGTCTTGTCGCCCATTGCGCCCGAATCGAAGGCCTCGTCAAAGAACACTGGACCGGTGTGGCGCGGCGGATCCTTGGCGAGAATCGCGTCCGCACAGCGGTCGCCATAGACGATGCCGTCGAGTAGCGAGTTTGATGCGAGCCGATTCGCGCCGTGGATGCCGCTGCACGCGCACTCACCGCAGGCGTAGAGTCCTCGGAGGGTCGTGCGGCCGCGCAGGTCGGTTGCGATCCCGCCCATGTGGTAGTGAGCGGCGGGCGCTACCGGCACCAGGTCTTTGGTGATGTCCAGGCCGACATTCAGGCAGTGTGCGGCGATGGTCGGGAAACGGCCGGCCACCAGGCCTGGGTCGAGGCACGTGAAGTCGAGGAACACGTTAGGCTTGCCAGACTCGAACATCTCCTGCACGATCGCCCGGCTGACCACGTCGCGTGGGGCGAGTTCGGCATCCGGGTGGTACGCAGACATGAACCGCACGCCACCGTGGTTGCGCAGTATCGCGCCCTCACCGCGCGCCGCTTCAGAGATCAGGAAATGCGGGTGCCCAGGGATGGCCAACGCGGTGGGGTGAAACTGCACGAACTCCAGATCTTCGAGCGCCGCCCCTGCCCGGAACGCAATGGCTAGGCCATCGCCCGTCGTGACGGGGGGATTTGTCGAGACGCCGAAGATCTCGCCCGTTCCGCCCGTGGCCAGCACCACCGCCCGGGAGCGCATAATGACATCCTGGCCTCGGGCAAGGTCGGCCGCCAGGACGCCGACGCATGTCCGGTTCGAGTTGAGAAGCAAGTGCTTAACGAACAGCCGCTCGAACGGTCTGAGGCGTTCGACGGTTCGCGATTCATTGGCCAGGCAGACCTCGACTTCGCGCCCGGTAGCATCTCCGTACGCGTGGAGGATGCGGTTGCTGCGGTGAGCTGCCTCTCGCGTCAGCGCGAAGTGCTCTCCAGCCATGTCAAACTGCGCGCCCATCCGGACGAGCTTCTTGATTAGGTCGGGGCCTTGCTTCGTCAGGACGTCAACCGCTCCGACATCGCACAGGCCCGCGCCGGCCGCCAGGGTGTCCGCGCGGTGTTCCTCCGGCGAATCCTCCGTCGACAGCGCGACCGCGATTCCGCCCTGGGCGTAGAAGGTGCTGCTTTCGAGAAGCTGGTCCTTAGTGACCAGCGCGACCGTCCCCCGGTGTGCCAGTCGAAGCGCCGTCCACAGCCCGGCCACGCCGCTTCCGACGACGAGGTAGTCGGTCTCAACGACATCGAGAGCCGTCGCACCGGCCGGAACTAGCTTACCCATCAGTCGCGTCCGCTCTCATGACCATCCGCCTTAAGCGGCTCATTCATGCTGCCCGACCGAAAGCCCTGCAAGTCGAGGGTGATGTAGATGAAGCCAAGTTCCTTCAGCCTCGCGACCACCTGCGCCCTCACGTCAGGACGGGTGAGCGTGCCGAGGTTGTTGGCGCTGACTTCGATGCGCGCGATGTTCCCGTGGTGACGGACGCGCACTTGACGCAGGCCGAGCCCTCGCAGGAATCGCTCTGCTCCGCCAACGCGGATGAGCTTCTCCTCGGTGATGCGCTCGCCATACGGGAAGCGCGACGACAGGCATGCCATGGCCGGCTGGTCCCAGGTCGGGAGTCCGAGCGCGCGCGACAGCTCGCGGACATCCTCTTTCGACAGACCAGCCCTCAGAAGCGGCGCCTTGACTTCAAGCTCTTTGGCGGCTCGCATCCCGGGACGGTGGTCTCCGAGATCGTCACACTGCGCGCCGTGCAGAACTGCATTCAACCCGCGTTCGCCGGCGATCTCCTTAAGGTTGCCAAACAGCTCCATCTTGCAGAAGTAGCACCTATCAGGCGGGTTGTTGGCGAAGCCCTCAATGCCCAACTCGCTCGTCTCGAAGACAATCTGCTCAGCGCCAATCGCCTCGGCCAGCTCTCGCGAGCGCCGGTACTCCTCTTCGGGATAGGTCTCCGAGCGCGCCGTGGCTGCAATGGCGTTGTCGCCGAGTTCGTCGACTGCGACGCGGAGAAGGAGCGTGCTGTCGACGCCGCCGCTGAAGGCGACCAGGACGCTGCCCAAGCTCCGGATCTCATCGCGCAGGCGCTGCGCTTTTTCCTGAAGTGCGGTATCGTTTGTCATGTCTGCTCCACGAATGGTGTCGCCGGGCTGCCCGGCGCGAGTCTACGCTGACGGCCAATACAGTAGAACGGCGACGACCGCGCCAAGCACTCCCCCCGATAGCACTTCGCGGAATGAGTGGATGTTGGCCTGGATCCTGCTTTGGGCGATCAGGATGGCGAGGGCGGCGGCCAAGGCCGTGATTCCCGCATCGCGCGTGAAGAGGAAGATGCAGGTCCCGAGGAAGAAGCCGATGGCCGAGTGCCCGGAGACGATTCCGCCCTTGAGGAACGTGCCGTGGCCGTGGCGTCGTTTGATGACGCCGATCACGATGGCCAGTAGGATTAGCCCGAGCGCCACGATTTGCACGAGCCCGAGCTGCGGGCGCCCCGGGAACTGGGGCAAGCGGAGGATGGCCGCGATGAGACGCTCGTTGGTGACGAAGATAATGACCGCGACAATGACGGAGTAGAATGCCGCGATAAGCACGGCCCCGGCGGCGACGTCCTTAGCAATCTTCGCGTGCGGGTTATAGATCGTCACGATCAAGTCGATGGCAGACTCGATGGCGGTGTTGATCATCTCCGCGACGAGTACGAGCGCCATCGCGAGCATCAGGTGCAGCATCTCCGCGGACGAGACGCGCAGGGCGATCGCCGCGATAAGGACGAAGGTAATGATCGCGCAGTGGACCTGCATGTGGCGCTGCGTGCGAAGGCAGAAGAGCACGCCCTCAATCGCATGCGCGAAACTCCGGGCTACGGACTTGCGTAGTGACCTCACGTCTGCACGCTCTCCTCGTCCAGCAGCTTCCGCAGAATTCCGTCCTGGATTCGGACCATCTCTGCGCGTTGGTCGTCCGCCACGTCGTCGTGGCCGAGCAAGTGCAACACGCCGTGGGCCGCGAGCCACGCAATCTCGTGAAGAGGCGCGCGCCCCGCGCTCGCCGCCTGGCGGGTCGCCGTGTCGACGCTGATTAGGACATCGCCCATGTACTCAGGGTCTTCCTCATCGCTTCCATACGACAGCACGTCCGTCGGGCTATCGAACCCACGGTGCTCGCGGTTCAGCTCCGTGATCCGCGCGTCATCGACGAGCACGATCGACACGCTCTCGAAGTCATGAGCGCGCGTCTGTGCGGCCAATCCGGCGGCCCGTCGGACGCACTCCGTGTCGATCGGTACGTCCTGTAGGTCGATGACTGAGATCTGCATCAGGTGGGACTGCGCCTCGCTGCTAGTGTTAGTTGCCGTTGGTGGAACCGTTCTCCGTGCCCTCGCCGGCTTCGCCGTTCTCAAGCTGCGCCGGGTACCTGATCCGCTGGTGATGCGTCGCGCAGAGGGCGCGCACCAACGTGTCCTCAATGGCGGTGATGTCGGCGAATGTCAGGCTGCACTCGTTGAACTGGCCGTCGTCGATCTTGTGTTTGATGAGGTTGTGAACCATGGTGCGGACGCTGTCAACGTCCGGGTCAGCCAGCGTTCGGGACGCAGCTTCCACCGTGTCGGCAATCATGAAGATCGCCGTCTCTCGCGTCTGCGGTTTGGGCCCCTCGTACCGGAACGCCGCCTCGTCGACCTCCTCGCCCTCCTCGGCCTCCTGCAGCGCGCGTTGGTAGAAGTACGCGACGAGCGTCGTGCCGTGGTGCTGGGCAATGAACGCCTGGACCTCTGCCGGCAGGCCAACGTCCGCCGCGAACTCCAGGCCGTCGCGAACGTGAGAGATGATGACCTTCGCGCTCAGGTGCGCCGTGAGGCGATCGTGCGGATTGGCGCCGCCCTGCTGGTTCTCGATGAAATAGTAGGGGCGCTTGAGCTTGCCGATGTCGTGGTAGTAGCTCCCGACGCGGACGAGCAGGGAGTCGGCGCCAACCGCATCGGCGGCGGCCACCGCGAGGTTCCCCACAGCGACGCTCGACGCGTATGATCCGGGGGCCTCAAGCGCCAGGCGCTTGAGTACCGCCTCAGTTGGGTTTGAAAGCTCAAGCAGGCGGACCTCGGTGATGATCTTAAGCGGGCGTTCGAGCACGAGGATCGCGCTTGCGGCGCAGAGCGCGGCGCCGACGCCGCCAGCGGCTGCGTAGCCGAGTTGACCAAGTTCTATCGGCAGGCCAAATACCGTGTTGACCGCCGTCGCGAGAAAACAGTTGGCAACCGAGCAGACTACCGCCGTGCGCGCGATCAGGGAAGTGCGCGATCCCGTAGCGCCGCTGGCGAAGGCGGCGACGATTCCCGCCGTCGCCGCGGCCATCAGCAGGCGCGGGTCGCTGCCCGGCACAGCCATGTCCGCGAAGAACGCGGCGAAGATACTGGCCACCAGTGCGACCTCGGTGTCCAGCAGCGCTGTCAATACGATCGCGAGGGCAGCCACCGCAGCCAAGACGACGGCCTCTGATTCGGGCCTCTCGGCGCCGAGTCGGGCAATCGCAGCTGCGACGACGAAGCTACCGACGATGAGTCCGAGGCACCGACTGCTCCTGACGAATCTGGGTCTGAAGCGGTGGAGGTAGTAAACGAAAATGAGTAGCAGCGTCGCGACGGCCGCCGCGGAAGCCAGGAACCGCGTGTACGCATCCGTCTTCTGGTAGGCCATCATCCCTGTCGCGGAAAGCATGTCGATGTGGACTTGCTCGACGGTGTCACCCGCTCGCAGGATGTGCTCGTTCCGGCGGATCTTCTGCCGGACCGTTTCCACCTGGGCCGCCGCCTCGTCTTGTTTCGCAAGCGTGGCTTCCGCGTTGTGGATCTGGTTCTCGTGGATCGTCATTGTCGCGATCTCCGCCGCCGCGCTGACGAGGTTCAGTGCCTCGGTCCTGTCCGGGGCGGCGGCGTCGATGGCCTTGCGGGCCAGATCGAGTTCTTCGACCGTGCGGATCGGCGACTCCATGGGTGCCTCCGCCAGCTCGCGAGCAATGGCCTCAAGCAACCCGAGCTCCGGGTCGGAGATGGTGACGAGAGTCGTTAACGTTTCGCTGCTGAGTCGAATCGTGAGGGCTTGATTGAGCTTCTGGAATCTTGCGAGACGATCCGTTTCGTCGCGGCGGGCCGTGTTGGCTTGGCTAAACACGGTGGTGATGTCGCGGCGGGTCTCCTCGGCCGCGGCCGAGATCCGCGGGTCGTAGACGTCCTTCACGCCGTCGCGCGCCTCTTGTTTCCGTCGCGCCGTCTCCTGCGTGTCCGGGTAGGGCGTGTCTGCGGGGGCGATGACGTCGCGGAGCACCCGGTCGCCGATCTCCCATGGCTCCTGCTCGCTCAGGATGCGCCAGTGCAGGAGGCCGTAGAGCGACGCGGCGCCGCAGAGGAGGATCACCGTTCGCCAGGGATGCCTGACGATCGGCGCGAGCCAGATGATTGGCCCGCGCTTTCCCTCGGGGTGCGGACGCTTCTTAGAGCGTCTGAGCTTCACTTCGGTTCACCATTCTCGGCGTCCAAAGTCGGACGCGAGGCGGTTGTGGTCCGCTCAATGTCGACAGCGCGCGCCTCGTAAGCCCGCACGATGCGTTGCACAAGCGGGTGTCGCACGATGTCGACCTCCGACAGTTCGCAGATCGACACGCCGCGGACGTGGCGCAGAACGCGTCGCGCGTGCACCAGCCCGCTCTCGCCACCGTCGGGCAGATCGATCTGCGTCGCGTCGCCCGTGACGACCATCTTCGACCCGTCGCCGAGCCGGGTCAGGAACATCTTCATCTGCGCGGTGGTTGTGTTTTGAGCCTCATCCAGTACGACGAACGCATCGTTGAGCGTTCGCCCGCGCATGTAGGCCAGCGGTGCCAACTCCACCACGCCCCGCTCGGAGTACCGGCGGAACTTCTCCATGCCGACCAAGTCGTGGAGCGCGTCATACAGCGGGCGCAGATAGGGATCGACCTTGTCCTGGATGTCGCCCGGAAGGAATCCCAGGTTCTCGCCGGCCTCGCGGATTGGACGGGTGAGTATGATCCGCGAGACGGTCTTCTCGCGAAACGCAGCGACAGCCATCGCCATTGCCAGATAGGTTTTCCCGGTGCCGGCTGGGCCGATAGCAAGGACAAGATCGTCGCGGGCCACCGCCTGCACGTACGCTGCCTGGCCCGCCGTGCGCGGCCGTATGCGGCGACCACGGGCGGTTGTCCAGATGGCCTCCGAGCGCAGCGCGTCAGCGCTCTCGGGTTGCTCTGCCTTGACTACGTCGACCGCGTAATCGACATCGGCCGGCGACAACGCGTGGCCGTCCTCAACCGCCGCCAGGAGCTTGCGGATGACCTCCTCCGCCATTGCCGAACCGGCTTGGTCCGCCTGGATACGAACGCCCGTGTTGCCGACCACGATGCTTAGCCCGAACGCCCGCCGCACCACTCGCAGGTTCTCGTCGAGCTGCCCCGTCAGGGCCGCGAGGCGGTCGGGTCTCGCCGATTCGATGTCGATCCAACGCGTCCCGGATTGCGACTCCAAACGAGGCCCTTCTCTCTGTTGCGAGGGCGGGTCGCCTCGACGACCCTCACGCGATGGTCTTCGCGGTTAGCGCGTCTCTGGCCTGCATTACACGCTCACCCAAGACACCGAAAAAGCCGGGGCAAGTGCAGCACCCCGGCCTTCCTGGTTATGCTTTAGCCTGATGAGTTACCGGCGTTTACGATCGCGCTTCGCCTTCAGCCGACGCTTCTTGTCGCTCGGCTTCTCGTAGTGCTCGTGCCTTCGGGCATCTCGCAATACACCCGACTTCGCGAGGTCCTTCCGAAAGCGACGTAGAGCCGCATCAAGGCTTTCGCCGTCGCGGACTGTTACTTTGGTCATACCGGTCAAGCCTCCCCTCTACATCTTAGGTTAACACGCAGGGGGCCAAGCCCAACGAACTGCTCGGCGCTCACTATACATAGACGCTGAATGCCCGCTGCAAGTTCCGGCGGCGTCGCCGGAGGAGTGCACCGGGATTAGCGTCCGCATAGTATGCCCGAACGCAGTTGCTAGATCAAGATCAGACGCAGTAAAACCCTGGATAAACGCTAATGCCGACATGATATTATGTATTATGCTGTGGATCTTAGCTCTTCGACAACACTATCGTACGTCTGAACCGAGATATCGGGGCCCACGGAGTGCATGCCCGCCACCACGCCACCGTTACGGCCCGCCTCTGCGATCGCACGCGCATGATCCCGCACTTCATCGACGTCCCCGCGCGGCAGAATGTGAGCATTGTCAATTCCGCCGAGCAGCGACAGGCGGTCGCCGTACCGCTTCTGAAGCGTGGGCAGATCAAGCCCGGCCTTGGGCTCGACCGGATTGATCCCGTCAAATCCGATCTCAACGAAGCGGTCGAGGAGGGGCCCGATGTTGCCGTCACTGTGGAGGATTACCTTGCGCGCCCCCGCGGCCTTGAACTCGCGAATCATTTCCGCCCAGACAGGGATCAGGACCTTGTCGGCCGTTGCCGGCGAGAACATCGGGTTGTGGTTGTAGGCCATGTCGTCGAAGATCCACACGCCCGTATCGTAGAGGTCCCAACGGCGGAGCTGCTCGAGCCCGATGGCGGTGAGGTGCCGACCGACCAAAAACGCCAGCTCCCGGGCGAAGTCGGGATCGGCTGCGAGGTCACACAGGAAGTCAGTCTCGCCTCTCACAAAGTGCGTGCGGATGAAGGGGCCGCCGACCTTCGCGAAGACGCAGTAGCGGGCTTTGAGGGCGTCCATGCGAGCGTCGAGCCCCGCGTACCGGGAGGGCATGTCGGGAGGGTCGATGTGCAGAGCGTCGAGGTCGTCGCGCCCGCTGACGCCGCTCTCGAGTTGCTCGTAGAAGAAGCCTCCGGGCACCGTGCGGATCACGCGACCCCAGCCATCGCGAGTGATGGTGTGGTCGGTGGTTTCCTCGAGGACCTCGGCACGGCTAGGGCAGAGCGTCTCATCGCCGACGGCGATGTAGACGTCGACGCCGTAATGGTCCTCGATGCTAACGCCCTCGGCGGGTTGCTTCTCCCGCCTCCAGGCTTTGGTGAACTCGGCCCAATAGCCATCGTAGAGTGGGATCCGGTCCGGTTTCTGGAAGTCCAGCGCCGTCATCACGCGCTCTTTCGAGGTCAATTGGCTCTCCTGCCGTCTGTGGTTCAGTTTGCGGGGAACGCGTCCCACACGACGATTTCATCGAGAGGCTTCCGCGCGCGCGGCGCCGGTCCTTCAGCCGGTCTCCCCACCGGGATCACCGTGCAGACGTGCAGGTTCTCGGGCACGTTCAGGATGTCTCGCACGCGGGTCTCGCTGAACCCCTTGAGCCAACACGTTCCGTACCCCAACTCCGTCGCCTGCAACACCATTTGGGTCACGGCAATCGCCAGATTCAGCACCATGTACTCGCGCCGCTCGCCGTCGGTCATGCTGTCGAAGCTGCTCGCGTAGCGGTCGGCGAGTTGATCGATCATGGACGCGTCGGCGAGGCCTGCATCGGCGAGTTCCTGGAGCCGATCGCGGATCTCAAGCTGGGCGTCGAGCTTGGCGCAGCAGACCAGGAGCACGGGGGCCTGTTTGGCCATCGTCGTGTTCTGTTCAAGCAGCATCGCCTCTTCCGCGACGCGCGCCTTGAGCGCCTCATCGCGGACCACGGCAAAGACCCACGTCTGCATGTTGATCCCCGACGGCGCTTGCCGGCCGGCTTCGAGGATCTTCATCAGGTCGGCCTCGGCGACAGGCGCGTCAGGGTCGAACCGCCGGATGCTCCTCCGCACGTGAATGGCCTCTTCGACGGTCATTGGTGGTGCCTCCTTGTCACTCTACGCGGATGCCATCTCGACGATGCGTGTCAGCCACTCCGATGCCTTGTGCAAATGGCGAACATCCACGTGCTCGTTCAGCGTATGCACTTCGGTCGACCCGCAACTGATGATCACAGTCTCGATGCCGCGTTCGTTGAAGACGTTCGCATCGCTCCCGCCGCCGGTTGGTCGCGGGTTTGGCTCGACGCCGACCTCGCGCGCCGCTTGGATCGTCATCCGCAGCACTGCCGACGCCTCCGGGATATCAAACGCGACGTAGCTACTTGCCCGACTCAGCTCGGCCGATCCACCGTGGCGTTTCGCGGCCTCTTGCAGGCACCGGTCGACGTCCGCCATCTGCGCCGCGAGTTTCTCTGGGTCGTGGCTGCGGGCTTCGCCCTGAATCCTGCAGCCGGCCGGGACAACGTTCCGCGCGTCTCCGCCGTCGATGACGCCCACGTTGGCCGTCGTTTCCTCATCGAGTTTCCCAACGCGCATCTCGGAGATCGCCTCCGACGCGATCCTGATGGCGTTGACGCCGCGCTCCGGAGCGACCCCGGCGTGGGCGGCCTTGCCGGTGATGACCGCGTCCCATTTCTCCGCCGACGGTGCCTTCACTGTGATGGTGCCTACGCCGCCGGACTCGCAGACCACCGCTCGTTTGGCGGCCACCTTCGAGTAGTCAACCACCTTGGCGCCCTCGAGCCCGACCTCCTCGGCAACAGTGAAGATGATCTCAAGCGGCGGGCGAGGGATGTCCTTCTGCACGATCTCCCTCAGCGCGGCGAGAATGGCGATGCACCCGCACTTGTCGTCGCCTCCGAGCACGGTCGTGCCATCGGTCCGCACGATGAACCCATCGAGGTGCGGCTTGACGCCTTCACACGGCGGCACGTTGTCCATGTGCGCGTTCAATAGCAGCGGCTCCGCGTCCGTGCCCGGAATCCGCGCCACGAGGTTACCGCACTCGCCGCCGACCTCGCTGGCTCTGCCGTCGTCGTCGGCGTCGACGCCGAACTCGGCAAGCTTCGCCTTCAGCCACGCCGACGCATCCGATTCGCGGAACGTCGGCGAGTCAATCTTCAGAAGCTCAATCAGATCACCGGTCACCTGGTCGATCGTGATCACAGAGCAGTCTCCCTTCGTGGTCTGGCTAAGTAGGCAGTCCCCGCTCAACAGCCTCACGAACGGCTCGAATGGCCCCGGGGTTCGCGTTGAAGTCGCCTAATTCGCAGGCAAGGACGTCCACGACAGCGGTCACTTTCGCGCCATAGTGGGTCAACCAGCTTGTGATGGCGTTATTGTGCGGCTCGAACCCGCTTGCCGTCGCTATCGACAGCAGCATCGCCGTCCTCCCGTCCAACACGCCCCCGTCGCGATACCAGCCGTGGGTGCGATCCATGAAGTCCTTCAGCACGCCCGACGGCGAGTTCCAGTAGACAGGCGATCCCAGGATGATGAGCTGGGCGTCGCGCCACGGATTGAACGCGGCCTCGAGTTCGTCGTCGCGGATGACGCACTGGCCCGCCGTCATGCATCCGCGGCAGCCCGTGCAGTGCTTGATCCGGTAATCCGCGAGCCGCTGGAACTCAATCCGGTAGCCGGCCGCTTGCGCCACGGCAAGCGCCTCCATGACCGCCGAATCGCTGTTGCCATTGGCGCGGGGAGATCCCGAAACGCCTAGCGCGCGCAAACCGATCATCGCCCACCCTCGTTCGCTGACGGAGTAGCCATACGTTCGACGAGGCGGGGCCGGTCAACCTTCTCGGCCAGGCGCGCGGAAGGATGTATCGCCCGTGGCGATGAAGTGATCCGACCAGCCCGAGCCCCACCAGAATGAAGGAGCCTTGCATGAAGCTCATCCGCATCAATACAGCAGATAGCACGTTCACCGAGGACCCTCTGCCGCCTGGCCGCGCTCACTACGGCGGGCGGATGCTTACGTCCAGCATCATCGCCGAAGAGGTCCCGCCCCTGTGCAGCCCGCTCGGCGCAAACAACAAGCTCGTGTTCGCGAACGGGATCTTCGCCGGCCACGCCAACGCGCCGTGTTCGGGTCGTATCTCAGTTGGATGCAAGAGCCCTCTGACCGGCGGGATCAAGGAGTCCAACACCGGCGGCGACGGGGGTTGTCACCTCGCGCGACACGGAATCCGGGCGATCGTGCTTGAGGGACTCCCGGCCGATGATGGACTGCGGCTGATCCACGTGTCCGCTGATGGCGTCGAGATTCAACCCGCCGACCAGTATGCGGGCTTGAACACCTACGATATGGTAGAGGCGGCGCGGCGCGATTTCGGAGAGAAGATCTCGGTCGTATGCATCGGCTCAGCGGGTGAGCGGCGCATGAACGGATCCAGCGTCGCCTTCACGAGCATTGAAGGCCCGCCCTCGCGCCACGCTGCTCGCGGCGGCGTCGGCGCGGTGATGGGTTCGAAGGGGATCAAGGCCATTGTCATCGACCACGTCTCCGGCTCGGGCGTGCCGATTACCGACGAGCCCGAATTCAAGAAGCTCTGCGGTGAATTCGCCCGGGAGTTGCACGACGGGAAGGCGATCTTGCGTGACTATGGCACGGCCAACCTGGTGAACGTCATCAACGAAGTGGGTGGCTTGCCGACGCGCAATTTCAGCGCCGGCCGCTTCGAGTCGGCCGAGAGCATCAGCGGCGAGCAGATGCGCGAGAATATTGACGCGCGCGGAGGCGCGCACGGCCGCCCGTGCATGCCTGGTTGCCCGATCCAGTGCGCGAACCGTTACGTAAGCCTCGATGGCACGGTCACGGATGATGTGGAGTACGAGTCGATTGTCCTACTGGGATCGAACTGCGGGATCGGAGACATGGACACGGTTGCGAAGTTGGAGCGCGCGTGTGACGACCTCGGCCTCGATACTATCGAGACGGGCGCGACGATCGCGGTCTGCATGGAGGGCGGCGTCATCGAGTTTGG
Organism: uncultured Armatimonadia bacterium; assembly: GCA_964555935.1. Classification (GTDB taxonomy): domain Bacteria; phylum Armatimonadota; class Zipacnadia; order Zipacnadales; family VGFC01; genus CAZKUN01. The sequence goes on from CAZKUN010000077.1 coordinate 34,582, forward strand.
CGACGGCGAGGGCGCGCTCGGTCTGATGGACGAGATCGCCAAGGGGACGCCTCTCGGGAAAATCGTCGGCTCGGGCGCCGAGTGCGCCGCGCGGGTGCTGGGCGTGCGACGCGTTCCGACGGTGAAGGGTCAGAGCCTGGCGGCGTATGACCCTCGCGCGGTGAAGGGCA
>CAZKUN010000078.1:0-34360 GCA_964555935.1 uncultured Armatimonadia bacterium
TGTGCCCCGATGGCGCCGATGTCATCCCTCTATGCCCACCGGGGATGCTCTGCTACCAGCACGTTCTCGACCGCGACGAGGCCTACTCGCGCGAGTTCATGGCATCCCTCGCTGGCACACTCGACGAGGCGGGTTTGCTCGAGAAGATGCCGCTGATGACGACCGGGGGCGGCACGGCGGCGGAGGTCATCACAGCCGAGCAGATCGACAACTTCGCCGCGTGGTGCAAGGGCGCGCCCGTGCTGCTTCATGACAACAACTTCCCCGCCGGATTCCGCGTCGGCGCCTACGAGACCGATCCCGACGGGCCGCGTTTCGCCCACCAGGTGAACGAGCGCTATCCCGCTGGCTATCGCAGCGATGACCTGTACAAGCGGCTGTGGGGCATCGTGTGGAATGGCCAGAACGACCAACACGCGCTCGCCTGGTGCCAGGGCCAGTTCATGTGGAACATGCTGGCCGTCGACCGCGAGCGCATCAACGAATTGGCCACTCGAAAAGTGACGACCGGCGAATCGTATGGCTTGGTGAAGTCATTCTTCGAGGAGTTCGACAATCCCGGGTGTTACCTGCCCGACTGCCAGCCGCCGTACCGCGTGAAGACCATTTCCGACACCGTCGGTTTCCCCGCCGAGGCCTGGAGCTATGACATGGCGTTCACCGACGCCAACCGCCTGGCGTGTCGGCGCCTTCGCGACAAGCTTAGCCTGCTGATCCCGAGGTTGGAGGTCGAGTGGGAGAACGAATTCGAGAGGGCCGCGAGCCTGAAGTCTCTCGGATATCCTGCCCTGACGTTCGCCGAGGTCTACCTGGCCTACGGCTACATGCGCGGCTGGGACGACCAAGCCGACGCCGACCTGCTGGAGGGCCACGCGCTTCGCGATCTGCACCTGCGGGCCGATGACATCCAGGAGCGTTACTTCGCCGGGCCCAAGGAAGCGCCGGGCCGCCCCCAGGTCGACCACAACTACTACTCGGGGCACTTGCATTTCCTCTACACTGATGGGGACTTCAAGCCGCCTCCCAAGACCCCCGATGAGGCCACGCTATACATTGACATCTGGCAGGAAGCCCTGGATACGCGCTTCTACCGGCAAATCCTCGCTACACCGGCCGACGATGACCCGGAGGTAATCGACGGGGCGACCACGATCGATTTGGGTCGCGAGGTGGCTGGCGCGAGCCTGATACGCGTGAAGATCGGAACCGACGCGACCGACACGAGCCAATCGACGCTCGTGACCTTCTCGGCGGGCGATCTCGTCCATGAGGATGCGGTCTGCAAACCCCGATGGATCAACTGGATCGTCCCGCCCGACACGGTTCTTTCGAGCATCGAGATCAACACCGACGGACCAGCCCGGATCTACGCGCTTGACGTGTATGCCGCCGCAGTGCCATGACGCCACCGCCAACGTGCTCTCATGGCATCTGCTCCAACTTATCCAGGTCGCCAAGGCCCCAATCGGCCGGACTTCCAGGCCCAGCCGCCAATCGCTCCAGCAGATCGGGGATCACCACCTCCAGCACTTCCGCTCTGCAGGTGGCCTCAAACTCCATCTCTGGCGTCTCATCCATGATATCTGGCGCCTGTTCCTCGCGGGTGTCATATACCCGCGGGGTGTAGGGCAAGTAGGTAACGAAGTCGGTGAACTCCATGCCGTCGAGTAGGAGCGCCGGCATCCACTTGTTCACGTGGTAGCGCAGCATCTCATGCTCGCTACGCCCCTTCCAGGTCCTCTTCCCCGCGTCATTGATGACAAAGCCCGAGTAGCGCGCGGAGTGCGGAACCCAGAGATCGCGATCGTGCTCCTGAAAGTCTGCGTACTCGTGAATGCGATGGTCGACCGGGCGGGGCCCCTCAAACACAACGATGTCGATGCGACACAAGGCAAAGTTCTTGGCCGGGAGCACCCAGAGGTAATCAACGTACGTAGTATCCGGAGGTAGCTCCAGAACCCGCCGCAGGCGCAAGCAAGGCTCGTCGTCAACGGCTACCTTGTTGACCCGCAGCTTGACCCATTTGGCGTCCGCCAGCGGCCTGGGGCTGAATGTACCCATCGCCTCTCTCTGGAAGTTGCGCGGCCCATAGCAGGCGTGTTCCTCGGGCTCGGAACCATCTGGATGGTGCGTCACCCGTTCATAGAGCCAGCGCGAGGCTGGCCTGTCGAGGGCGAGGTACGTCGTGGCCGCGCGGTCGACGACCCGGCCGTCATAGCCTGGTCCCTGCCACTGGACCCGCGTGCCATAGCCTCGGAACGTCTGGAGCGAGTCCGAGCGCTGCTCCAGTGCCTGTAGGATTTCCTCCGGGACTGCCTTCGCATCATCCCCGCGCGCAGCGACTCCGAGGCCGCAGAATCCTAACATCAAGACCATCATCAGACTGCTTCGCTTCCGGTCAGACCGCTGATCTCTCTCCATGCCTCTCGCCCTCCCCGTTATTGCGCATCAGCCGACGGATAAATATCCACAATCCGCACGAGACTAACTATAAGACATCTTTGGCGCACAAGTGTTCATATCAGTCCGATGTCAACGCATGTCGCCCGGCTCAAGTGCGATCCGGGCGCCCGGTGTGGTGGAGTGATAGAACCGATTGAGGGGACTCAAGGTCAGAGCGAGAGCTGTGATGCAGCCTCCGCCCCGACGAGGGCGAACGGCGGCGGTCGGCGAACGAAATGCGGCAGCCCTCCTGGCGATACCCTCAAGGCTCAACAGCCGCCACGCTGCAACCTGACCGCTACACCGAAAGAGGCGCGGAGATGAAGTCACGCACCTTCCTGCCCGTTCTGGCCATTGCCCTGCTGCTTGCTTCGCCAATGGCATGCGCGCAATCTCTTACGCTAGACAAGGCCTCCTATTCGGCGGGCGAGCCCATTCAGGCAGTCTGGTCGGGCTCCGAAGGCCCTGATGACAGGATTGGCATCTTCCTGGGTTCTTTTGCACCGGCTGACGGCGTCAGCAGCCACGCTCCCGACATGTGGGCAACCGCGGCGGAGCCTTCCGGCGACATCACCTTCACGACGCCGCTTCCGACAGGTGATTACGTCGCCCATCTGATGCAGGGCGAAGGCCCTAACATGCTGACGGAGGGCGTGCGGTTCACGATAGCTCACGGGGCGGACATGGGCGGCGGCATCGGGCACAGGCTGTTGATCGGCCCCGATATTCCGGGCGGGCAACTCGCCGACCCTCAGGTGATGAAGGAAGGCTCGACGTACTACATCACCGGCACGTATTCGGGCGCGGGGGGGCACATCTACTCGACCGATGACTTCCAGGAGATCACCGCCACGTGGATGGAGATAGACACAAAGCCCTGGCCCTACCCGTACCAGCACATATGGGCGTTTGAGATCTACAAGCATACCGACGGCACGTGGCATGCCTACGGATTCGACTATGACCGAGGCGGCCTGTATCACTTCGTGCCGGACCCGGATCCAGCAACGACCAAGTTCCCCGTGCTCAGGTGGAAGGAAAAGGAGCTGCTGCTCCCCGGCGACTACGACAACCGAGTCGCGCGCGATGGAGCGGATCTGTATCTCCTGACCGCCAAGGGCAACGAGGGACACATCTCGATCTACTGCCACCGGATGCTCGACCCAGGCACACTCGACCCCGACTACACGCCCCACCGGATCATGAGTCACCATGGCGATGGCCTCGTATCGGAGAGGCGAAACGCCGTGGGCGCCATGAAGATCCACGAGTGCCCGTTCATCATCAAGGTGTCCGCGCCGGGCGGCGAAAAGTACGTCATGTGCTACACGGTCGGCGACTACGGCATCCGCGACTACAAGATCGGCGTCGCGTACTCAGACGTGCTGATACCACCCCCGGGAACGGAATACACGAAGGCGACCAAACCCGACACGCAGAACGTGTGGGGCTCAGGCGCGGGGGCCGAAGAAGTGGTGTACCTGACCCAGACTGAGAAGCCATCCTGGCCCAACTACCACGCCACACGGTTCAACAGGCCCGGCAGCGGCGATATCGTTGAGCATGATAGGAACTACTTCATGATCTATCACGCCGCCGTGCCGCTGCAGATGGAAGGCATGGTCGGCACGCGAGGCTACGATCCGGGACGCGTGGCGTGGATCATGCCTGTCACGTTTGATTTCACGGGTCCGATGGATACTTGGGCCACGCCTGGTTTCCCAGCCGAAGACCCGCAGCAGCCTTCCATCTGGCCAGACAAGACAACGTATGCCCCGGGCGAGGATGTCGTGATTCACTTCAGCAACGCGGGGCAGTCGGCGTGGGACTGGATTGGACTATTCGAGGGCGAAGCAGACAATGCGGACCACCTCGCGCGGACCAACGTCCATGGAGGCGCCGAGGGCGTTACGGATGTCTGGGCGTGGGAGCGGACCAACTACAGTTTCAGTGGAAGCGTGACATTCCCCGGCGGCCTCGATGCGCCAGGCAAACACGATGCCCGCCTGTTCTTCTATAGTGGGACGAATCCGGTGGCCGCGAGCTGCGCGTTTGAGGTGGCCGCCGCCGGCGCGACGCCGGCGCCATAGGAGACATCGCGGCGGGCCAGATGCTCGCCACTTGAGGGTGCGCTCAGGCGACCAACGTCGTTTCGTAGATCATACCAACGGTGAGCGCCACGGCCCTTCCGCCGTAGTGGCCGACCATCAGGCCGATGAAGAATGGGACGCAGCTGCGGTAGGTCTTCACTCCGCCCCATCTGAGAATGATGATCTTCACCATCCACGCAATCAGAAACGCCAGATAGACCGCGTAGAGCGTGAACGAGGAGGCGGCCGCCAGCCCGAGCGGGTGGAGCGGCCACCACGCGAACTGGTGGTTGAGCACGGTCAGCCCGACCATCGCCAGCGCGCCGATCCCCGTGAAGATGAGCGGGCGCGGATCGAAGCTGCCAGGCGTGTTAATCTGGCCCAGGACCTGGCCGTACGTGGCCGGCCCCCACCCGCGAAAGACCCACGTCGGCCACGTCGCGGCGCCGTGTCTGTAGCCCAGCCAAAGCACGCTCAGCGGCGCGACGATGAGCCCGAGAAAAACACTGAGCATGACGCCGCGCGTCATGTCGCGACCGCTGATGCCGCCATGCCGCTGGACCTGAACAGCCTCGGCGGCGAGGGCCGACAGAACGGTCTGCACGTCGCCATGCCACGAGTACGATAGCCCCAGCGCGAGCATCCCATCGCGCCCGATCGCGCGCGGGCCGAGGGCCTGGATGACCGGGTTCTGGGCGACTTGTGGCGGGACGAGGTAGAAGACGCCCGACTGGCAGATCACGCGCGCGAGATAGAGGTAGATCAGCGTCGCCAGCGGGACAAACAGAGCGATGACGAGCACGGGCATTCGGGAGTAACTCAGCCATCCGGCCATGGTGGCGAGGCTGCCGCCGAGCAGCAGCAGACCCGCGCGGGGAGACATGAGCTGCCCGTCGCCGATATCAGCGCCCGCGACGGCCGCTCGCCAGTAGGCGGCGAGGTGCTTGCGCGCGCTGAAGACCGTGCCGAACATGAGCACCAAGAACGCGCCGAAGCTCTGCCACGCCGCCGCCCCGCTGCCCCAGACAAACATCCCCGCCGGGCCTATGTCGAGTCCCAACCGCGTCAGGACGCCCACCTCGACGATCTTGATCAGCACGTAGCTGAGCCAGACGCTGAGCAGGACATCCGTCGGCACGAAGAACCCGACCCCCAGCGCAAGCATGTTGACGTTGAGTCGCAGCGCCGGGAAGTGCGGCGAGAACTGGACCGAAGGCCAGGCGAGCGAGCCGAGGTGGCCAACGGGAATGGCGGGGAAGCTAGGAATGAGGTGTTTGATGACGCCGCAGGTCGCGGCAACGAATGGGATCGCCGCGCCGACCCAGAAAGTCGGTCTCCGGTAGACGGGGCGCGCCTCGGATCCGAGCCCGGGAAGGAGTTCCAGCGGGAGCTGCATGAGCGGGTACCGGAGTTTCTCATGGTCCAGCCACTGCTTGCGAAAGACCGCCGCGAGGGCATAGCACAGCAGCAACAGCGCGGCGAGCAAGGGCAGCCAGTAGGCCATCGGCGTCAGCACGTCACGCCACGGGACGCTCGCCCCCACCGGCAGACCCTCGTAGAACCAGAGCGCGGCGTTGCCCTTGTCGGAGATGATGAGGGTCTCGCGGATGTGGGGGATGAGATCGGTATCCCAGCGGTTCTCAAGCGAGGCGAAGTAGTGCGGCGAGATGATCGCGGATAGCCAGAAGTAGACCAAGAAGATCGAGGTCGCGTTGCTGACCAGCCCCATGATGAAGATGAGGAACAGCTCGCGACGCGACAGCCCAAGGCGTGGATGGATCCGCCAGAGCACGAGGCTGATGACTAGCAGCAACAGAAACGGTCCCGCGCCCCCTTCGGGGAGATAGCTCCAGGAGAAGTTGCTGTAGCCGATGCTCTCGCAACAAGGCGACGCGAAGTTGACGAACGCCGAGACCAGCGCGCCGATCATCAGGGCGCGCGGCGTGGCGGCTCGGGCCGGCCTCTCCTCGGAGCACTCCGTGGATGGCATCTCAGGGCCCCTCAACGGGGCGCCACGCATCCAGGAGCAGGCGGCCCGTCTCCGAGGCGCACCGGACCTCCAACACGAGGCTGGTGGGCGTGGCCGAAGGCGCGTTCAGATCCAACCGCCAGGTAGCGACTTCCCCCGCGCCGCCCTTGGCGGCGATGGCGACGGGAGGCTGCCCCGCCAGGCTGACTGACCACTCGCCGCTCTCCCCCACACCCCGCAATTCAACGCCCGTGGCATTGATTCCCGCGACCGGCAGGTCAAGCCTGATCCGCGCGGTCGAGGGGGCGCGCGCGACGACCTCGCGCCCGCCCCAGGCGAAGAAATCCTCACGCCCGTATGGCATGAGATGGATCGTCACAGGGCCCGTGCCGGGCTCGGCAACGGCGTCCTCGATCTCGCGCCAGCCCGCGGGCGTGGCCGGTGCGGGATCGACGCCGATCTGGTCCAGGGCCATGAGATAGCCCCGGCTGCCGCGCTGCTTGCTGAGACAGGTGAACCGGATGCGCCCGATGCCTCCGGGAGCCGGGCTGAGCATCGGCGGCATGTCGTATCGATAGGCCTGCCGGTGCGGCCAAACGCTGTGGTAGTCAACGGACGCCGGCGTGCGGGCATGGCCGAGCACTCGAGCGAGAAAGTCGTCGGGGGTCTGGGCGGAACGGGGCGACGTCTGAGGCTCGCCCGCATCGACCAGCCGGATGCCGAAGACGCCGCCGGCGGGGAACGCGAGCCGATGAACCCATAGGCGCGCGTAACGGCTTTCCGGGAGGGGCGCCAGCAGATCCAGCATGTCGCCAGGCCGCTCCGCGTTCCAGGCGAGGTAGGCGTCGGCGGAAGCGAAGGCATCACGCGCGCCGCTCGTCTCGGATCTGGCCAAGCCCGCCGTCGCCTCGGCGGCACTCGCCAGCGTCTCCGCTTCGCTGGACCATCCGCCGGGCAGTGGCCGGCCGCTCTGGCCATGCACGATCGGTGGCAGCTCGACCACCTCGCCAGGCACGTCCGGCGCGGCGGCAGAGGACCCCGGCGACTGGTACCACACGATGCTGACCTCCGCGTGGGTCGGGCCGTCGCGCCCAGCCGCCACGTAGCGAAGGCGGCTCCCTGGCTGAAGCGCGGGCGGGTCGAGCCAGAAGTGACGCCCCGCGCCGGACCGGTCGGCCGATTCGAGGCTGTTGTGGTTCCAGAAGAGCGAAGCGGTGACCGCGTGTCCCTGGCGACCGGACAGGCCCAGAGGAAGCAGTGGTGGCCCATCCGCGACCACGTCGTCCCCATTTCGGAGTTCAAGACGGCTCTGCTGGCGCCACTCCCAGCTCGGGCCATGGCCGGTGGTGAACATTGAGAGCCCGACCAGGCGGCCCGCCGCGGGGGCTTCGAAGAGTTCCACCGGGCCCTCGCTCGGGAGGTCAACCCGCCGGGAGAGCCCACACAGCCGCCACGCGCTGTCGGCATCACCTCCCAGCGGGGCGATCCGCAACTCGCCCTCGAAACTCGCGGAGAGATCGGCGGACCGGTTCCAAACCGCAATCTGCAAACTACGCTCGAACGGGATCGGCAGGTGGAAGTAGACGACGGCTCCCGGCTCGACACGGCCGCCGCTGCGCTCGTAAGGATACACGATTCCAGCGACCCAATCTCCGGCCTCGGGCTGCCAAGCATGGGGCCATGGATGGCTGACCCCCAGCAGGTCCACGAAAGGCATGCGGAGCGTCGGCACGCCATCGGTCGTCAGCTCGATGACCTGATGGCGCAGCAGTTCGAGAGCGCCTGGGACCATCCGGAGCCGGAGTCCGACCACTTCCGCGGGTCCGCTCAGATCCGCCAGCAGCGCTTTCTCACCGGGCCGCACCTGAAGAGCGACGTCAACCTCGGTGGCGCCTGCGACATCCTCCGACATATAGGGTGGGCGCTGGAGCAGTTCGCGCGCCTCGGCGAGAGCCAGCAGGTACGGTGAGCCGGCCTCCGTTGAGAATCCCGGCTCGGGAGCGGCAGCCAGCCGCCTGCCGGACAGCCACACCTCGGCGTCGATCTTCCCGGCGGTGATCGTCAGGCGCTTCTCAAAAGGTAGCGGCACGGAGCAGTGCGCGTAAGGGCCGGCCCGATGCACGAGCGGGAACGCGAAGGGGAGTTCGCCGCGCTTCTCGGCCTCTGGCGGCGGGTAGAGTTCGCCCCACGCGCTGAGTGGCTCGCACCGCAGCACTTCCACTCCATCCACCTCGATGGCGATCTCGCCGACCTCGCCGAGCATGATGTGGTCCACGACGCCCGGGCCATCGACGTCGACCACCGTGAGGGGCTCTCCGCCCGGCGCGCCTCCCTCAGAGAAGGTATCGACGACGAACCGTTCCGCCGCCGCCGGACGCGCCAACCAGCGCAGATCCGTCAGGCGAGCGGGATCGGCCGAGGCGAGCGCCTGGGTCCGGGCGGGCGACCCGAGGAGCGCGAGCCCGATCAGGAGCAGTCCTCGCCCGAGCCGATCACTCCGCCAGCTCATAGACCGCCTCCACCGCCGGCGCGCGCGCGCCAAGCGTCAGGTCTTCACCGTCGAGAGAGAGCGCCGTGCCCTCAACCATCACCGCCGGTCGGAGCTTCCCGTCCTGCCCCGTGGTGACGAGAGCGAGAGTCGCGTCGCTTTGGAATCCGTCGACTTCGATCATCGCGGCGTCTTCCTGAAGCAGCAACCAGTGCGACTCCTGCAAGTGGTTCAGATTGTCGAACTCGGTCGTGACGCGCACGAGTGTTGTGTCGTCATCGTCGAGGACGAACTGGGCCCACTGCGCGTAGGGCTCGACATTCAACCCCGGCGCGTGCGGCAGGAGGATCGTGGTGAACGTCTTCGTGTCGCCCGGACCGGCGATGCCCGACCAGCTCTGGCGCACTTGCGTCCCGCTGGTGCGATATGGGTTGTCGTCGTATCGGTCGAGCACGGTCAGGCGGGTCTCGTCGCGCGGCGCGAAACGGACGAGCAGATCCCACGCCGGGTTTCGGTAGGCATGGATCCCGCGGCCAAGGCCGAGCCCGGTGTAGTAGATCTGGTTGTAGTACATGTTGACCCAATCGCTCCCGCTCTGCGGGCCGAGGTCACGCGTCTGCCAGCACGGGCCGAGCCGGACCTTCATGGTGGATTCGAAGGTCATGCGGTCCTTGACGAGCATGAACGCGTTCTTCACGAAGACGATGTCACGCTCGTAAGTCACCGGCATTTGGCGGAAGCGCGGCACGCGGATGCGGGCGTACGTGACCGCGCCGTCTTCCACGAAACGGGGCACCTCGGCGCGCATCGGACGCGGGTCGGCGGCCAGTCCCTCCATGTCTTCGAGCCACATGATGTTGTTGAAGTCGGGCGCCCGCTCGTAGTATCCCTGACCAGCGAGCAGCGCGGCATCGTGCTGCATGAGCGTGATGATGTTGCCCGGAATCCCCTCGTAGTGGCCGCCGTTGTCGAGCAACTCGACCAGCCCCCAGAGCCGTCGCGGATCGTTGCCGCTAGTCAATACGAGCTTGTCGGGCACTTGCTCGTCGACCAGCTTCTGACCGCTCCAGCCCGGCCGAGCGGCTTTGTCCTCGGGCGTCGCCGCAACGACGCGCGTGCGGAAGGTGACGGCGCTCCGCTGACTTGGCGAGACGGGCTCGACGGCGTCATCAGCAAAGAGCCACGCGCGACAGAACGCCAATGCAATGTTGTCGCGCGGGACGTGGTACTGATCGTGGCGCGGCCAGAAGTGGTTGTAGAGAGACTCGGCGATCCGGTGGGCTTGCCAACGGAAGTGTCCATCCCCGGTCAGCCGAGTCATCAGCTCGTAGTACGCCATAGCTCGTCCGGCGCCCGTGTTCCAGCCACTCGTGTCGCCGAAGTTCGGGACGGCTCCCGAGGGAGCGCTGTAGCGACGCCAGTTATCCAACGCGGCCTGCCAGCCCTCATGCCCTGCGAGTTCATCGAGGGTGTCGAAGGCCATGTGCCACCACACGGGGTACCGAAGCGCGACCCAGTAGTAGTTTGTCGAGCTGTCGGTCGTGGCGCCGAACTGGGCATGGATCGGCTCGTGCCACGCCATGTACTCCTCGATTTTCGGGGAGACCGGTTGCCCCAGTTTCTGGGCGAAATGGGCGCCGATCTTCTGCAAGCCAAGCCGGTGCAGACAGCGGTTGTGGTAGCCCCACTCAGAGAACATCCAGCCCTCGTCGAACACGCTCGCCTCCCGCGCCCACAGTTCCTGGAAGTCCTGCTCGATCCCCGGCGGCGCGAGATCCGTGTCGGGATCGTGGAGCCAGATGTGGTAGCGCGCCTCGGCCAGCGTGAAGAGCGTGTAGTCGTCTCGCTTCTCCCGCAGCCGCTCGACGACCGCCGTCAGCGCCCGGCGTGTCCAATCCGCGTGCTTCTCTTCTCCCGTCAATTTGTGCAACGTGTACGCCTGGATGGCGTAGTGGGTCATCTGCCCCCAGCCCCCGGCGAGGGCCGGTTCCATGTTGCGGTCGAGGTAGTCGCGCACGTGGGTTTGGATGTAGCGCTCGTAGCCGGATCGATCGCTCACGAAGTCGTGGCGGATGACGCCCCGTCGACCGTCCTCGAAGGCCGTGTGGGCGACGCGATCCGGACGCATGTGACTGATCTCGCCGGCGCGGGTGGCCACGAGCGGAGGGGGTTCGGCGCGCGGCAGGATCTCGAATGCCTCAGCGCAGATGGCGACCTTCTCGCCGCCAACCGTGCCTTCCAGCGTGGCTTGATACGCTCCCGGATCCTCCGGCAGATCCTGGAATGTGACCAAGTCGGTCGCGGTCTGGCCCTGGGGAACGGGCAGGCTGATGTCGGTCGAGCCGACTTCGCCGCCAGCCCCCGTGAGGACGACACGTTCGAGCTGGACTCCCGCGGCCCGCGCGTCGACACGGTAACTCATCGACAGGCGTCCGCCCACCTCGATCTGACTCGCCGACAGCGAGAGCACCCCGGTGGTCTCGGGCCGCCCCAGCAGGCGGAATACGGCCCGCCCGTTCGCTGTCTCGCTGAAGTGCCAGCCGAGCTGGTTCAGTTTCTCCCCACCGTCCATGTCGCCGAGGAGGAACGAGCAGTGCAGCCGCTCGCCCGCCTGGGGTCGGTACCCGAGGCCGCTCCACGGCATGGCCGCCTCGAGCTGGTACCCGTCGGCCGTCTCGCGGCAGGACAGCACGGAGCCCTCGGGCAGCTTCCAGTACGCGTCGGGCGTGTCGAGGACGCCTTTCACGTTCTCGACCAGCTCGCCCCTGCCGCCTGGCGCGACCTCGTACCGCGCGTTGAGGTTCGGCGACGGCGTGTAGGGGCTGTTGGTCTTCAGCGGCTGCCTGAAGCTGTGGATCTGCACCATGACGCTGTCGCACTTCCACCCCGGCGGACCCACGTTGTGAGGCGACGCGGGTTTGATGCCGCGCAGATCGTCGTCGGTGACTATCGCGGCGAGGAAGAGGTGCTGATCATCCCAGGCCAGAGCCACGACCGCGCCCAGGTCATCGACGCCCGCGATCGGGTTGTCCGGATCGGTCACGTGGAGGCTGATCCCCGCAGCCTGACCGGCCTGGGTCGGATCGATGATGAGTCCCGCGGCCGGGATCGACCACTCGGCAAGGTCGCCATCCACCGTCGGAGTGGCTTGGGGAATCAGGAATTCATCCGGCGTGGGGGCAAGCTCCGCGGCCGCGGCGACCGAGGTCACCGCGCGCAGCACGACGATGGTCCAGGCTATCCTGCTCATAGGATGCGTCCTCCCGTGTCGGCGACGGTCCGTGTAGCCCTATTCCACAAGGGCCACAGCATCTCTTTGTCGGTGGGGAACTCGTTGCAGAAAACCTGGATGTGGCGCCGGCGATGCGTGCGATACGAGCGTAGAGGTGTTGGGGGAGAGGAAGCGATGCGAGAGAAAGCCAACAGACCAATTAGAGCAAGCTTGCGCTGATCCCAAGTTGGCATAAGAGACCGCCTTGGCCGGAGGGTCCAGCATGAATCTGCCTACATGGATGCTGGCAGGTATGGCTGCCATTCTGCTCGGAGGGAATCCAGTGAGCGCCGACACCCGCGACGAGACGCGGCTCTATGACGGCCCGGCAGTGAACGATTGGGAGGACCTTGAGGCATACACCAGCCTGGCCGCCGCCGACCGGATCGTGGGGACCGATCGTCGACAGGCGTACCTGCGAAACTACGAGCAACTCGGGATCAACTACGGCGACGCCGCAGAGCTTCAGCTCAGGCAACGCCAAGTCATCCTCTGCCCTCAGACTGAGGAGTTCCTGTACTCTCGATTCACTCCCACGAGGGTCCGCTACGAGAGGGGCGCGCGTCCCCGGCTCGAGCGGGTCGTCGCCGAGGTCACGGACGGGTGCGAGACCAGCCGCGAGACGGCTCTCGCGCTGATGCGCTTCTGTCGCGACCTACACAAGAGCGACCCGGAGGCGGACTTCTCCCGGTATGTCTACGGGGGAACCGAAGAGCAGATGATCGACAAGCCGGAGATCCTCTGCGAGACGCTCGGGCGACTGATGGTTGCTCTGTGCGAGATCGCTGGGATGCCCGGACGGGTCGTCATGCACGACCTGGGCGGCCACATCGGATCGGAGATTCTCATCGACGGGCAGTGGGGGTACATCGATCCCCGGTGCGGGATGTACTTCGCAAGACCGGACGGGCAACTGGCGTCCGTCCGCGAGCTTTGCCGCGACCTCGCGATCATCCACCAGCAACCGGACCACGTGAGGGCGGATGTTAGCGACCAGTGGTCCTGGAAGCTGCGGGCGTGGAAGTGCGCGAACATGTACTTCACTCCCGCTGAGGTGAACGGGTTCCAGAACTACAGCCTCGCCGACGCCGCGTCATACACCTACGACCAACTCCCCCAGGCCGAGGTTCTCGCGCGAGGCCTTATGGATGTGAACGCGGAGTACACGCGCCATGCCCGGGTGGCGCTGGGGTTGAGTGAGGATGGCAAGTCGGTTCGATGGGACCACGCCCGGTTGCGCAAGATCGACATCGCCTATCGACACGACGGCTTCAGCATCTTCTACAAGGAGCCGCCGATGACCCAGCAGGTGCTCGAGGATCGGCACATCAACCCGCTGGCCGGCTCGAACGCGGGCATTCTCGTCTGGGGCCTGGGGCCGGGAAGCGTGTTCTGCTACGAGACGAAGGTGGGCCAGATCTTCGGCGAGGGCCTGACGGATGAGCAGTTGGCGATGCTCCGGATCGGCGACCGGTGGGTGAACGAGAATGTGAAGGGGTTGATCGATGGCGACACCGGCCCGTTGGCGATGGCCGTCGAGCGGTCTCACGAGGTGGGGCTGAAGATCTTCGCCCGGCTGGAGATGAACCACGAATACGGACCCGCGGCGGACGACAACTGGTTGTGGGTGGCCTTCGTGGGCGACCTGAACAAGAAGCACCCCGAGTACCGGATTGGCGGACGCGTCCTGCTGGATTTCAAGCACCAAGAGGTGCGCGACTTCAAGCTCGCGATCCTGCGGGAAGCCGCCGAGGCGGGTGTCGACGGCATCTCCATGGACTTCGCCGTCTATCCGCCGTTCTTCGAGGAGCCAGACGCAGAGGTGATGACTGGGTTCGTCCGCGACATCCGCGCAATGCTCGACGAGGTGGGCAAGCAGCAAGACCGGACCGTTGAGCTGATGGTGCGCGTCCCATCCACCGAGTCTGACGAGTTGGGCCTCGACTGGCGGACATGGATGCGGGAGGCCCTTGTCGATGTAATGGTGCCGACACACCGGCACTTCTCCGATCACTTCGACATCCGCGTCGAGGAGTTCATCGCCCTCGGTCTCGAGACGGGCGTCAGCGTCTACCCGACGGTCTGGCAGGCTCTGGGCTTTGTCGATACGGACCAACGCCCGAGCGACGAGGCCAGCGGCAGGCGGAGGTACGACAAGCCCAAGACGCAGGGGATGTACTTCGCCCAGGCGCTCATGTTCCACCGGGCGGGCGCGGATGGCATCCAACTCGGGATGTCCGAGGACCAGTGGCGGGGCAAACCGTGGTTCAATGACCTCGCCGATCCGGCGAAGGTTCTGCACGCGGACAAGCACTACATGGTCGACCCCATCGCGCTCCGCACGGGCGCGTTCGACCTCGCGGCTGATGGCGAACGCCACCCGGGCGAGAAGACGGTGGGCTTGCGGATCGGTGATGACGTAAGCGCCGCCACGGCCGACGGCTTCACGGTAGACGCAAGCGTCGTCGTGTACTGCCGCCCCTTGGAGCCCGGCGAACGTCTCAGCATCTATGTGAACGGCAACGGCCCCGTGGAGTTCTCGGGCGACGACGAGGACGAGAAGGCGCGGACAGCGGGAGCCGCCGTGGACCCCAAGGCAGGCGGCGATCCGAATTACCGTTTCGAGAGAGAGTGGTGGAAACGGGGCGAACACGTGTTGCCAGTGAACGCCGGTTGGTGGCGCGTGGAGGACAACGAGATCACGCTCCTTTACACGACAGCGGCCGCTGATATCAGCCCGCCGCTCTCCATCACGTGGATCGACGTGCTGCTTGACTACACGCCGCCTGAGTGAATCTCTCTCCATCCACACCGACAGGAGGGCTCGCCAGGCGCCCAGGCTTCCGAAGCTCAGATGGCGAAGTCCGGCCTCGACTGTACTGAAGCGCTAGCTCGGAAGGTGAAGCACTGTGACGAATCGCCCACTACTGCTGCTGATCCACATGACGGGAGTGCTCCTTACGGCCGCGTTGAGCCGTCCGGCTCTCGGCGCGCCAATCCGCACGGTGGAGGTCGGAGGGATGGACGGCGACCTGACAGATTGGGACGGCCCCGTGAGCGCAGATACGGCGGTCACGCGCTCGGGCGGGCGATCGCTGCGCTGGGCGCCGGCGGACGGAGGCTCGATCCGCCTCGCGAAGCCGATGCCCGAGGCGGCCGAGATGAACATACTGAGCCTGTGGGTCCACTCGCAGCGGATGAGCGCGGCGAAGATTGAGGTCCGCCTGCCGGCTCCGGATGAGGAAAACCACTTCTCCGTTCGGTTCAGCGTGGAATGGACCGGCTGGAATCACGTGCAGCTTGAGCGGGTCGTGTTCGCGAAGACGGGCGCTCCGGACTGGGGCAAGGTGCAGGGGCTGGAACTATCGGGTGACGAGGGCCCTCTCCCGCCGACGGTGCTGCGGCTCGATGAGATAGAGTGGACGGACGCATCTCCTCGGTGGGAGATCGAGCACGGAGAGCTTCTGATCGATCCGCTCTACAACGGGTCAATTTCGCCTCGCTCGCGCTGGCAACCGGATGAGGCGACGGCGGCGCTGCCGGCGGGATCGGGTCGGATCACGAGTCGGTGGAACGCGCTGGCCATCGAGCGCAAGCGCGATCCCGAGGCCCCCTCCACGGCGACTTTCGGACGAGCCTTCAACCTCGACATCAGCGACGTGCAAGCGCTCCGCGTTCAGTCGTCTCACCCGTCGGACGCGACGCTGGCGATGTCGGCAAGGATCGACGGGGAGTTGCGCGAGATCCTGCCGCCGACCGCGGGCCACGACAACTGGGACGAGCACAGAGCCCCCGTGAGCGGCGAGCGGCTGGAGGAGCTGTTCATCCACTGCGGCGACGCGGGAGCGATCACGACCGGCTCTCCGCGGCTCGTCGAGTACCACTTCCACTTCCTGACGGCTGAGACGCGCGACTTCGATCCGCCGAGTTACCCGGCGGAGGCGCCGAACGCGCCGCTATCGGAGGACACCACCCCGCGCGAACCACTGCTTGAGGCGGGTCTTCCGGCGTGGCTGTACTTTGGGCGCGAAGACATCCCGGCTCTCCGAGAGAAGATCAGGACGGGCGTCGCGGCGGACATGTTCGCGAAGCTGAAGACGAAGGCCGACGGATACCTGGGCTACGATCCCGCGCCATTCGGCGCGCCGTACTACCCAACGCGGGGACACGAATGGCTACGGCCGTGGTACTCGAGCGTGTCGTGGGCTGAAATGGCACAGACTTGCGGGTTCATGTACGTGCTGACGGAGGACATGCGATACGCTGAACAGGCGAAACGCGCGCTGCTCGCGATGGCGGACCTGGGCAAGTGGAATTACGGGATGATCTCGAAGTACCCAGCGGGCTGGGGCGGGCACGGCGGGCCCTTCTGCGAGGCCTCGGCGGGGGCGCCCGCGGCGCTCGCGTATAACTGGATCCACAACACTCTCACCGATGAGGAGCGCGCTCGGGTCGAGGAGGCGATGCTCTGGAAGAGCTGGTACTGGCTGAACGACTACATCGACACGCGCGACTACATTCGGGGCATGAACCAAGGCCCGTGGTTCAACTTCGGGGCCCTGATCCAGGCGATGGCGATCGCGCATCGGTACCCGTGGATCGAGGAGTTCTACGCGAAGTATGAGGCCAACATGAACGAGAGCATCGGCCTGAATTACTTCGAGGACGGGGCGAACACGGAGGGGGCGGCCTATTGGGGCGCGACGACGCGTTTCGTGGCTCGGGCGCTGCCGCTGCTGGCTCACGCGTTCGGCAAGCAGATCGCCGACTACGCTCCGGAGCCGCTGCAAAAGAGCATCGACATGCCAGTCTACATGCGGTCGATGGTGAGCGAGGAGTTCCGCGTGTTGGGTGTCAACGACGGGACCTATGGGCGCTGGAACCCGCAGGACACGGGGCTCTTCTTCGCGTCAGTGCTCGGCCAGGAGACGGCGCAGTGGGCTTGGCAGGAGACGGCCGGGAAGACGGGCGATTACGGCGACTTGGTGATGAGCATCATCTGGCACGGGGAATGGGGCGAGGCGCCCCGCCCGGAGCTGTCGGACGCGAAGCAGTTTAGGGGCGTGGGCTGGGTCGCGCTGCGTAGCGGATGGGAAGTGGGTGACGTGCTACTGTGCCTCCAATCCGGCGTCTGGGGAACCGGGCACCAGCACCTGGACAAGAACTCGTTTGTGCTGGAGGCCTACGGCGAGCGCCTGTGTCCCGACAAGGGCACACCCGCATACGGACACCCGATGGGGCCGTTCTTCGCGAAGACCGTCTCACACAACGCGGTGACGATCAACGGGGCGGACCAGCGGGCGGGGACGCCTCGCGTTCTGAGGTTCGAGCACACGGATGCGTTCGATATCGTTGAGAGCGACGCGACGAGCAACTATGCTGGGGCGAAGAAGGTACTCCGGCGCGTGCTCTTCATGCGGCCGGATTACTTCGTGATCGCGGATGAAGTGGTGACGTCAGCGCCCGCCTCGATCGAGTTCAACCTCCACACGTTCAGCGAGATATCGGTGGACGGCGAGACGGTTCTTTTCGAGGGCGGTCAGGCGGACATGCTGGTGGAGGTGATATCGCCGTCCATCTTCGCACACCGGTTCGCGCAGACTCAGCGCTCGCCAAACGAGGCGATCGTCCACGACATCCAGCTCGCCCCCCCCCAGGCCCGTCACCGAGATGACCTATCTGACGGTGCTCTACCCGCTGCGGAAGGGCCAGGACCGGCCCGACATCACGTGGGAGCACGCGCAGGCGGGGACGACGATTCGCGTGCGGGGCGAGGGACGAGACGACACGATCGAGTGGACTGATGGCGAGGGGTTTGTGGTCCGATGAGACAGCGAATCACCGTCTGGACATTCTTCCTCGCGTCACTCGCAGCGACTGCGTGCGGAGATCTTGTGCTGGACGATTTCGACGCGGAGCCGGAACGGTGGGGCGCGGGCACGTCGCTCGATGCCGAACACGTGAAACAAGGCGACGCGTCGATGCGCTGGCCGGCCGGCGAGACCGGCCACATCTCGCGCGCCGACATCCCGCACGACTGGACCGAGTACCGCGCCATCAGCTTCTGGCTGTTCTCTGAGAAGGCGACGGACAGCATACTTGTCGTCTCGTTCACCTCAGACGATCCCGAGACCGAGGGCGGCGACTACTTCGTGCTGTTCGACCGCGTCAACTGGTCGGGCTGGCGAGAGTTCGAGCTGGTCCTGGACACCCTCGGGAGAGCGCGAAGCCCCCTCGGCTTGGATGAGATCGAGGCCATCCACTTCTACGCGGTCGGGTGGGGCCAGCAGAAGCTGGTCCCCGACACGGTGCTGTACCTCGATGACATGAGGCTCATCTCGCGGACAGAGGAGGAGCTGGCCGCGCTTCGCGAGCAACAGCGGCGGCTGAAGTTCGGTCACGTCACGCCGATGAGCGAGTTCGAGGACGTTCTGGAGTTGCTGTCTCGCGGCGGAGACGGCGTCGCGAACTGGGCTCCGCTGGCGTCGAGTACGGCGGCCGCGGACAGCTATGGACTGCGGCAAGACTGGCATGGCGCGACCTTGTGGGCGACCGGGGAGGGGCGCTCTGGGCACGGCCGCGACTACGACGTCGACGTGTCCGAGTACCGGGAGATGGTCATCGGGTTGCGGGTTGGCGAGGGGACGAGCCTGGACGCGCGGGTGGTGATAGACGGGGAGGAGACCCTCGCGCAAGCTCAGCCAGGGACGGCGCAGTTGCGCGTTGCGATCGACGGGGAACGGCTCGAGCGGCTGGATCTCGAGATCGCGGGTTCGGGCGAGGCGAGTATCGAGTGGGTCGTCCTCCGCAGGGCGGAACTGCCCGAGGTGCATGGCTTCAGCAACAAGACGGGCAGCGTGATGCTGGCGTGGGACCGCCCAGCGTGGGGAGCCGAGAGTTACCGCGTCTACCGTTCGCCGGGCGAGATCACCGCGGCCAACGTCGACGACGCGGAGGTTGTGGTCCAAGGCGTCGCGTCTGAGGTGGCCTCCGCCTGCGACTTCCCGCCAAGTGAAGGCGAGTGGCACTACGCGGTTGCCGCGATCTCCGGGGAAGACGCCATGGATCCTGGATCCGACTTCGAAGTGACGGTCGCCGGCGAGGCGGCCCCGGTCATTGGCGTCGCGACGGATCCGATCACCGTTGACGGTGATCTCGGCGACTGGCCGCAAGCCGGCTCGCGCATCCGTTTCGGCGGCGCGGGGGATGTGGCCGCCGGCGAGGAGCCCGGGTCGGCGGATGATCTCAGCGCCGCAGTCATGCTCTGCCATGACGACACTTCACTCTTCGTGGCGGCGGAGGTGACCGACGATACCGTCAGGCACGCCAGCGCGCGGTCATGGGAGGGCGACGGGCTCGTGGTGATGCTCGCCTTCGATCCTCCGGAGATCGCCGCGAGGGGCCGGCGCTACGGGATCGTGATCAACTACACCTCCGGAACTCCGGGTGCGGAGGCGCCTGTGGGCACGGTTCTCGAGGATCGGGTCGCGACCCATCCGGCGGATGCCAAACCTCCCGCGCCGGGGACGTGGGCCGTGGCCTACCGTGAGGGAGGGTACGCGATCGAGGCTTCGATCCCGATCGAGGCTCTGCGCGGATATGGGTTCGATCCGCGCGTGGGAGGCATCGCGCTGGGGCTCTCAGTCTACGACGGAGACCAGGCCGATGGACCGACCACGCGCGAGACGGCTGTGTCCTGGAACCAGCGCGAGGATCTCTATGATCCGCGCGAGGCGGCGGTGGTGAGGTGGGAGTGAGCGGGGTGCCGAGTTGGATATTGAGAATCGCAGTCGTAAGGGGGCGAAACGTCCTGATCTGCTCCGCTCTGCTACTCGCCGGCTTGACCCCACACGTCCCCGCCGCTACCCGACATGCGCTGCTTGGCGCGTTGGCGCTGAGTCTACCGGTCGCCGGCCAGACGGAGGCGGCACTTCCGAGCTTCGAACTCGAGGGCGCCTCGCCCGCGGCCGACCACAGCCGCCTGCCCGAGTTCTTCAGTGATGACCCCGAGTATGATGCGTTCGCCAACGAGTACTTCATGCGCCACTTGAGCGTCGACGAGGGTGGCGTCTACTGGCTGCGGCATCCCGAGCCCGGGCTGGTGGACCAGCTCTGGCCGATCGAGTGGGACGCGTGGTTCCTGCCGTGGATCGATCGCGGCGCAATGGGGCTGGCCCGCCAGCGCGGCGAGCGCCGCGACTTCGTCCTGGAGGGCCTGACGCGGACCCCGGTGGACAAGTATGGCTACGTGTTCGGCGCGCCGCTCATTCCCGAGCCGACGAACGTCATGGGCGGGCACCGTCCCCTGTTCGGCTGGCCGTGGCCTAAGTACAACCGCAACCGGGAGACGGAATTCCCGACAGGTTGGGAGTTCAACGATCCCTCCGATGGCGCTCGCGATCATTGGGAGGCCAGCGACATCGCGCTCGAGCCTGGCTACGTAGGGGGGTGCCTTGCCGGCACAGTGACAGGCGGGCGTCCCGAGCTGACCACGCCCAAGTTTGACGTTGACGTGTTCCAGGTCCCGATCATTGAGATCGAGGTGCGCTACGAGCGTCTGGACGGACGGGATCCCGCTGAACTCATGCGCGGACTTCGGATCTGCTGGACCACCGACGAGTCGCCTGAGTTCAGCGAGGACAGGATGGTCACGCCCGACTTCACGGTGCTGCCGCCCGAGCAGTTCCCGGAAGTCTACCGCCCGCTTTCGATGTCTTCGTATGCCGTCTATCCGCTGTACTTCCCCATGTACCTGCACCCGGAATGGGGTCGCGAGGGCCGGAGGATCACTGGCCTGAAAGTGACACCAACCGGCCCGAGTGGCGCAGGCGTGCAGGTGTCGCTGAACTTCGCGCGCGCAACCTATGATGTGAGGCTGTCGACCAGCAATACCATACTCGTCCGCGCCTCGGCGGCCTTCTACCTGTGGTCGGGGAACGATGAGTTCCTGCGAGTCATGCTGCCTCGCCTGCGCGGAGCGATGCTGTTCATGAACGAGCACTTGCACGGCAGGGCGACCGGCCTGCTGAGCTTCGAGTGGATGGTTGGCAAGGACGGCCTCGGCGGAACGGACGTCGGCCACGGCATGATCGGCAGCTTCTGGGACCTGTTGCCCGCCGGGCATCACGACCTGGAGAGCTGCACGGGCTATTACGCCGCGCTGGTCGGCATGGCCGAACTCGAGGAGGCCGCGCGCCGACGAGGGATCGAGGCGCCGAGCGTCAGCGTCCTGGGGCCGGACAACGCGACGAGCATCACATACCGGGAGACGCCGGAATCTCTCCGCAAGCTCGCGAAACGCACGCGACGGGCCATCGAGCAGACGTTCTGGAATGATCAGACGCAGCGGTTCTGCCGCAACATCGATGTCACCGGCCGCAAGCACGATTACGGGTCGGTCCACGAGAACGTCCGGGCGCTCGCCGAGGGGATCGGGACGCGCGACCAACGGCGCGCCATCCTCGACTGGCTCGATGGTCGGGAGACGCCTGGAGACACGTCGACGGGGCCGGACATCTACCACTGGCGATTCGGGCCGCGCACCTCGACGCGCCGGAACGCTGACTACTACTTCTGGCCTTGGGTTGACGGAATGGCCGAGAATCTGCCGCTCCACCAGTTCGGCAACCAGATGCAGGACGGAGGGGCCGTGCCGATGACGTCGCTCTTTGAACTCATGGCCCGGGCGGCGACCGGCGAGCAAGATCAGATCGACCGGGCCTATGAGCGAACCCGTGAGATCCACGAATGGTATGCCGACGTCAAGGCAGCGGGAGGCGATGGACACGACTTCTACCGCACGTACTACGACGGCCACCCGGAGCGAGGGCTTCAGCAGGGCGGCGGCCCGCCGGGAGGCCTTGGCCTGGACCGCGAGTTCATGTCCGACGCCAGCATGGGGACGGTGTTCATCCCCTACGCCTTCCTGGGCTTACGCGCGAGCGAGGACGGGGTGCTGACCGTCAGCCCCGCCCTGCCGACTGGCGCGAGGCGGATCGGCGTGAGGAACGTGCTGTACCGAGGCAACCACCTGACGATCGAGGCGGGGCGGGACTACGTGTCGCTTGACGGCAGCCGCGTGCCTCGGCCCGATGGCCTGCGGATCAAGGTGCGCCTGCCCGCGCGGGCCCGGCGGCCGAGGATTGACGGGCGAGCGGCGAGCGGAACGCGCGACGAGCACGGGCGGCTTGTGCTGGAGACGGACCTGCGCCCGCTCCGGATCGAGTTTGAGCGCCCTTCGCGCTAGTGTCCACGCGAGACGTCTCATTGCATCACACCAAGGGGAGAGAACCGAATGACGCGCACCTCCGCCGCGCTGGCTGTGATTGGCCTGACCATGCTGGTGAGCGCATCGTGCCCGGCGATGGCCGCTGAGCACCGAATCGCCCTGAAGGAACACGTCAATCGCCAGTGGACGAATGAGCTTCTGAGCTACCCGTTTGAGGCCCCAGAAGGCGCCTGCCACGAGGACGCCGTGAGCCTGCGGGGCCCTGACGGCCCGATGCCCGTGCAGCTTTCGAACGTTGAGCACTGGCCGGAGACGCGGATGGTCAAGTCGGCGACGCTTTGGCTGGTGGCCGACCTCGCGCCGCTCACGACGAACGAGTATGCCGTCGTCTACCAGGCGGAGCCCGAGGAGGGCCCCGGCGGAGCGGGCGATCTCGCGGTGGCCGCCACTGCCGACCAAGTGGAGATGACCACATCCGGCTTCGGCGCGCGGCTGCAACTCGGCGGCGAGACCTTCGATGAGCCGCGCGCATCCGCGGACGTGCCAGGGCCGGCAGTGGCACTTGCTCTGGCGGACGGCACTTGGTTTGGTGGCAGCCGCCTGTTCGGCGATGCGAAGCTGACGGGCTGGTCGGCGGACCTGGTGGCGGCGGGTCCGGTGTTCGCCCAGGTGGAATACACCTACCAGTACGAGGACGGGAACACGGCGCGACTCATGGCGCGCCTGCACGAGGGAGCGGCGGGGCTGTATTGGGAGACGCAGGTCACAGAAGACCGGCCGGATGAGGGCCTTGACATTGTGCTGAGTGAGGGGCTCGCCCCACTGACGCTGGTGGCGCAACGCGAGGCGTATGGCGACCGGCCCGAGATGGAGGACGTGGACTTCGGCACGTGGGTGGAGATTCCGCTGGCGGGCTATGGGGAGGAGCTGGTGACCAACCTCAGCCCTTGGGCCGACTGGTGGAACACCCACACGCAGACCTCCGTGCGGCTGCGGATCGGAGGGCAAGAACGCGAGCTGCACGTGGCGAGCCATGATCCCGGCGCGTGGGTCGAACCGGCGGAGCCTGGGACCATCCGTGACTGGACCGGCTGGCAGCACAAGCTCGTGCCCGTGAATCGCGGGCCGAATGGTGAGGTGTTCCTGCACGTGGACAACGCGGCAGGGACGCGCAAGTGGAGCATCGAGGACCGCGATCCGGCGTATGCGGAGCAGCGGCGGATGTCACTGTCGCAGGTAAAGGCGGAGTGGCCGCCTCTGAATGAGGTCAAGGACTGGATCCTGGAATGGCCGAGCGAGGAGGACGCTCATCCGCATCTGTTCGTGTCGCGAGAGGAGATGGAGGCAGCCTGGGCGCGGATGGAGCCGGAGCCCGACGCCGACACCGCGTGGCTGCGGGATTACCTTGCCAAGGAAGAGATCCGGCCCGTCCCAAGCTACAAAGACGCGCAGGCTGTGCAGGTCTACCTGATGACCCAGGGCGACGCGGAGGCGGCTGAGAAAGTGCGCCTCGTCGAGCGGGTCCGCCAGCACATGGGGGCGCTCGGCGACTTCGACAAGATGCGCAGCACGCAGACGGTTGCGGCGCAGTATGACCTGATGATGGGGACGGACCTGCTCGCGAATGAGGAGAGGAATCTCTATCGGTCGCAGATGGCTTTCCTGGGCTACATCGTGGCGCGACCCTCGACCTGGGACATCGAGCGCGGCTACCGTTCGTACAACCCGAACATGAGCCTGTCATACCTGCTGGCGCGGGGGATTGTCGGGTGCGCGATTCCCAACCACCCGCTGGCGGAGGAGTGGGTGGCGCCCGGACTCAGCCGCGCGCAGACCTGGCTGGAGGAGGTCGGCCCCGAGGGAGAGTGGTATGAGAGCGCCCACTACTCGCAGGTGAGCGCCTTCGCCATGACGTCCTTCGCGGCGGCGGTCAAACGAGCCGGCTTTGGGGATCTGTTCCTCAACGAGAACCTCAAGAAATGGGCGATGTGGCTGGCCCAGATCTACACGCCGCGGGACCCCATGGAGGGGCGCCGCAACCGGCGCGCAAGTCCGCCGATCGGCCGAGCCACCGCAGGCGTGCCCTGGGGGTTGTTTGGGCTGATGGCCAAGGCAACCGTGGACACCGATCCTGAGTACTCCAAACAGATGCAATGGGCGTGGGCGGGCAGTGACTATGCGCCCGAGACCGCCAGCCACTTGGGCGGGTTTGAGCCGATCTATATGGATCCGTCCCTGCCCATGGAGCTGCCTGACTGGGGTTCGAAGCTCTTCCCACAGGTGGGGCCGCTCTGCCGAAATGGCGTGGGCGATGAGCATGAGAATTACCTCTCGATCCACGCCAACACGGGGGCCGGAGCGCGTCTGCCGGAGCTTGGGAGCCTGGCGCTGTGGTTCGCGCGCGGGGCGCCGATTGCGGGGGCGTTCCCAGGCGGATACAAGGAGCGGCATCAACTGCTGATATCGCGGGTGCTTCCCGCCCTCTCCTGGAGCGAGGGAGAGCAGTGGGACGAGTCTCGCTTCGGCTGCAACACTGACGTGACGATGGGCGAATTCAGCGCGCTCCCGCGACAGGACTACTTCACGGCGAGTTACGTGCTCAAAGGATGGAAGGGCGGCGCGTACGGTACCCCGGAGGGACCCGTGTCTTGGCCGCCGGCGGGTGGTGAAGCGGTCTTCCCGCTGAACTGGCAGCGGCGGGTGCTGTATGTACAGGATGATGATCCCGCCGGCCTCAACTACCTCGTGCTTCGCGACTCAGTGAGCGGCAACGGGCCATCGCTCTGGCAGATGTGGACGGCCTCGGACGGGCTCGTGACGCCGCAAGACGCGCGAGCGATGAGAGCCGTTCCCGAGGAAGGGCCAGGCAAGACGGCAGTGCCGGCGCACCCGCTGGAGGGAGACCGGCTCACCGCGTTGGGCCAGCATGGAGTGGATGTCGAGTACTACATCGCCGAGCCGCTCGACACGCAGCGCTGGACCATGCGCTGGGGACAGCACTATGTGGACTACTCCGTGCAGGGCGATGACTATCGTGATCTGCTGCAACTCCGGCTGGATGGCGACGGCGACTACTTTGTCGCGATGTTCCCGCGTTTCCCCGACGAGGAGGCGCCCCAATTCGCCACGCTCGGTGAGGGCAGCGTCATCAAGGTTGCGGGCGAGTCCGGCACGGACTACTGCTTCCTGCCAGGAGAAGAGATGCAGGTGACCGTCGAAGGCGCTTACTTCCGCGGCGTGGCCGCATCGCTACAGGACCGCCCGGACGGCGTCGTCCTGGCGGCGGGGGGCGCAGGCGAAGTTCGCTACGGTGAGTGGGGAGTATTGGCGTCGCACGCCGCGAGTCTGCGAGTGGAGGCGGAGCGATTGTCGGTACACCTGCCGCCCGCTCAGGCTGACGGCGGCGAGGTCACGCTGCTTACCGACGGGCAGTGGAAGCTGATCGAGGGACAGGCAGGCGTCACCATTGCGCCGACGGCCAACGGCTGCCGCCTGGTCCTGGCGCCGGGGGTGGTCCACGTGGAGCTGGAACCAGCCTGAACCGCCGCTGCGGGGAAGCGATGCGTGTTGTGCGAGCGGCAACAGGGAGTAGCGGACATGGGCACGATCGGGCGGACATATTGGGGAGTCATAGCGGCGCTTGCCATTGGCCGGTTAGCGATGGCCGGCGTTGGCGCTCAAGTCCAGCAACCTGAGGCCCAGCAAGAGAGGTTGTGGCCAGGCATGGAGTCGGGAGAACCGATGACCGATCAGGCGTTCTTTGATGCCCTCAATACTGAGCTGGCCGGCCTCGAGGACACAAAGCAGCATGTCGCGGCAGGTGACTGGGCCAGGGCGAGGCAGGCCCTCTACCGTTATGTTCGCGGCAAGTTCCGCCGCGCGGGATACCACTCGCCTCCTGAGGTCGTCGACGGCAAGCTTCAGTCAGATCCGGGCGTGGACTACGTTAGCGGCCACTCCGGATGGTGGGCGCAGGAGGGCATGGCGCTGGATGACGTCGACGATCCCGTGGCGGCGCTGCTTGGCGTGGCGGATGAATTCGCCCTCGAGGGCCGCGTCCGGTTTCACTCCACGGGCAACCGCTATGAGTTCGATCCCAGCAAGCCCTTCGACTACATCGACTTCGACCCCACAGGGCGGGAATACCACGAGCCATTGCAGTTGTATGCTCTGTACGATGTGAGGGCGCTCCGGGACGCGTATTCGCTATCGGGAAACCCCGCGCACCTGCGTCGCGCCGAGGAGATGCTGGCCAGCTACTGCCGCTGGTTCGCCGGCGGCGCGTCGGGGGCGCTGGCGGCGAGCAGCTCCGCCGGAAACCACCCGTGGGATGCCTGGGGCGTATCTCGCCGGCTCTTCGGCTATGTTGCCTTCCTGAGCTTCCTCGAGGAGACCGACCTCGACCCGGATCTTGTCGTCGACGTGATGAAGGTGCTGCTTGAGGACCAACGACTGCACGTCAGCCGGGGACCGACGTGGGGCGGCAACTGGCGTCAGTTCATGTGCAACCACGGCGCGGGCATCGCGGCGGTCTTCTTCGAGTTCAAGGAAGCTCCGGAGTGGTTCGCCAATCAGGTGGACCTGCTGCTGATGGGCTCGTCGGATCTGTTCCCAGACGGGAGCATGAGCGATTTCTCAACGAGCTACACCGACGGATACCTGATGTGGCAGTACAATCTCTCACGCGTGCTCATGGCGTTCGCCAACCCGCAGCGCCTCGACATCCCCCCGGACATCGCCGCCCGCTACGAGCGGACGATTGACTGGCAGCTCGCGATGCGCAAGCCCGACGGGCGCTCCGTCTCGTTCAACGACGACGGGAGCAAACACGGGCCCGAGTATTACGGGCGGCTGGCGGGGGTTGTGTACGATTACTTCGGGCGAGCGGACCTGCGGTGGTTTGCCAACGGAGGGAAGCGCGGTCGTCAGCCGGCGCTCGCCTCGTTCCCGGCAACGTCGACAACCCCGAGTTACTGCGGCATGCACGCGATGCGCAGCGACTGGACCTCGTCGGCGCGATACCTGGCGGTAGACTTCGGCCCAAACGGAGGCCATGCCCACCCGGACTACGGGAGTTTCGTGCTGCACGCCTACGGAGCGGACCTGATCGACGAGGGAGGGTGCGCGGCGTATGGCAGCGAGCCCTACGCAAACTACTCGACGAAACCGTGGGCGCACAACATCCTGGGCATCGACGGCGTTACCCAGCCGCCCGACCGCCCGCCAATGGGCGAGCCGATCCACAATTGGATCACCAATTCGGCCTACGACTACACCTGGGGGCGCTCGGACTTTGGCGCGGCGACCGGTGACCTACAGGGAGTGATTCACCATCGAGGCATCTACTTCGCCAAACCGGACTACTTCATTCTGCTGGACGCGATCGACGGGCGGGGACGGCACCGCATCCGGAGCAAGCTGCAGTTGGCGTGGGATGTGACGGCTGAGGTGCATGAGACGACAGTGGAGGCTCGCAGCGATCGCGGGGCATCGCTGTGGATCGTGCCGCTTGACAGCCGCTCCACGCCCGCGATCATCACGGCCCAGAAGGAGCCGATCTGGGAAGGCTGGATGAGCAAGGTCACGCACACCAACGAGGTTGAGCCGGCTCCATCGATCGTGTATGAGGAGGAGCGGAATCTCCCAACCTATCAGGAAACGCTGCTATACCCAGTGGCCGCCGGCCGGCAGGTGAAACTCGAGACCGAGCGGATCTTCCCCGATGGGGGAGCCGACCGAGGCGTGCTGCTACAGGTCAGCCCCGCGGACAGGCCGTACCGTGACGAATTCATCTTCGGCTGGGGTCGGGGGACGGTCCGGTTTGCGTCGCGCGGACTGACCTTAGACGGCCAACTCGCGCACCTGCGTCACCAGGGAGAGAAGCTGGACCGGATCGCGTTCATTCGCGTCCGGGAGATCTCGCTGCCGGTCAACGGCGCGCCGATCACGATCCGATTTGACGCCGCCACCGATGGATACATCGAGTTGGGACGCCGGGCAGGCATGGCAAACGCGCGGGTGTTCCTGGACCTCGCCAACCGCCGCGACGCGGTCGCGATGACCATCGAACAGGCCGGCGAGGGCGCCGCGCGGCACGAAGTGCCCGTCGGCGAGGAAACGACGCTGTGAGCGCGGATCGCACGAGGGAACGTGGGCCGCGTGCAGCAGGAGGCGAGCAATGCGAGACCTGATGATCCTGGGCATCGGCCCCCACGCGTCGGAGATGGCCGACATCGTGGCGCGGGTGAATGCCGTGGAGCAGACGTGGAACCTGCTCGGGTACGTCTCGCCTGACGGGCAGCAGGCCGACGAACTACTGAACGGGCACCCCGTGTTGGGGAGGATGGCCGTGCTGGATGAGCACCTCAGTGCCTGCGTCGTGCCCCACGGCCAGGTGTCCGAACGGAAGGACGTGCCGCGCGAGCGGCTGGTGTCTCTGATCGACCCGAGCGCGTTCATCGCGAACACGGCTGAGATTGGCTTGGGATGCGTGCTGTTTCCGCACTGCTTCGTCGGCCATAACGCGCGCCTGGGGGACTTCGTATTCAGCCTGGCCGGGAGCAACATCAGCCACGACGATGTCATCGAGGAGAGGGTGATCCTGGCGAGCGGGGTGACGCTTGCCGGGAGCGTGCACGTGGAGGCGGACTGCTACCTGGGCCAGGCGTGCAACATCAAGCAACACGTGACCATCGGCCGCGGCAGTCTCATCGGCCTGGGCGCAGTCGTGATCAACGATGTGGCACCGAACTCAATCATGGTTGGGAATCCGGCGAGATGGCTGCGGGAGCACAACGGGTCGGGCATCGGGTGAGCCGGCCCGAGTCACGGACGATCAGTTGGCGAACCATCCGCGCTCGGCCTGCGTCTCACCTCGGCGGGGCAGCGGAGAGCCTCACCTCATCGATGTAGCCTGCGCAGCCGTAGTGCGAGCTGCCGACTCGTCCGCCGATCGCGAGAGGGTGTGACGACGGAGCGATCGACCCTGCGTCGGCCGTGGTGCCGCCTCCCACGTTCCTGCCATCGAGCGAGATCGTGACCTTCCCGCCCCCGTCGTATTCGAAGGCCAGTCGGTACCAGGTGCCGGGCCTCAACTCCACGGGCTCGCCTTTGTGCTCACCAGTCCGGTCGCCGAAGCCCAGAGTGACGATCGGTCGCAGCCCGTCGGGCTCGCGGTGGAGGTAGAACACGAAGCCGGTGTTCGCGCCGGGATCGTCGCGGGTGTTCAGGAAGTAGTTGCAGTCCAGCAGGAAAGTGAACTCGGCCTCCGACATCTCGGGCTTGGGCTTCAGCCAAAGCTCGGCTCCGAACGCGCCGGGCGGGGAGAACCTCGGGCTCGCGGCGGCCTTCGCGCCTTCCGGGCCATCGCCGACCGAGGCGAATGACTCGAGACACCCGCCGGACTTCCCGCCCGCGATAATGCGAGACCGCCCGCGAAGCGTGAGCGCGTGATCTCGGCCGAGAGTCTCTGCCGTCTCGGCGCCGGGATCGAAGCCCCATCGGGCGATCGCCTCACGCCCCTGCGTCACCCGTCCGGCCACATCGGCCGCGGGCGCCTCGGTTACCTGGAAGTGCGAGGTCGTCACGTTCCCGCCGATCAGCTCCGTTGCCCTCAGCGTCCACGTGCCAGCAGGCTCGTTCTCAGCGATAGGGATGCTGGCCGCCCACGACCCGTCCTCGTCGGTCGCCGTGAACCGGGAGTAGTCATTCGTCTCGCCATCCGGGCTGATGATGTCGACGCGCAGCGGCACCACGCCGGCGACGGGCCGCCCTGAGGCGTAGCGCGCCTCAAGGCGCGCCTCGGCAGGCTCGCCCGCGTCGGTTCGGTCCGCCACCGTGACCTCCGGCGGACCGACCGGCTCGGCGCAGGCCACGAGCAGCCTGCCCCACCCCGCCTCGATCTGCACCTCCGTCGCGCAGCCCCCCTCGAGTTCCGCCACGTCCAGCCGGCGCCGCGCCGGCGCGTCATACAGAGCGCCGGGCATCTCGCGCAGGTGAATGGTGGCGGTGATCGGCACGCCTCGCTCGAGGACGGACCCGAACTGACCCAGATACGGCCCGGCGACTCGGCGGTCGTTAATGGCGAAGATGTAGTTCAGGTCACCGCTCTGCCGGGCGTCCAGGACCACGTAAGGGTGGGGTGAGTCGACGAACAGGCGCCCGCCGAGCCGCGGAAGCATCTCCGCCCGCAACGCCTCGGCGGTCACGCGCAGGTCGGCATCGAGCCGGGCCCGGGGCGAGTTCGGGACCTCCAGGACCTCCCCCGGCACGAGTTCGATTCGATCCGCCTCCGCCTTGACCGAGCTCATGTCCCTCAGCTTGACGGCGCCCGGGATGTCGATCCTGGCGTCACGGTCGAGCAGCACCGTGCCCCCCGCATCCTGGAACTCGGCGATGCGCTGCCTGACGCTCGCGAGCAAGAAGCGGCACTGCGGGATCGCGAGCACCGGGTAGGCAGCCAGGGCGCCGTCTTGGATGTCCTCGTCGTACACCACATCGACGGGAAGCCGCGCGGCGGTCAGCGGGTTGTGCAGCGACCGCGTGCCGCCGCCCTCGGCGATCCTCCCGAAGACAGTGTTCGCGCCAGACAGAAGCAGCGCCACTCGCGGCCCCGGTCGCTCCTTGATGAGCCGCAGAGCGGGCCCGTATGGCTGAATCAGCGCCTTCGACACTCGGCCGAGGGCCGCGAGCGTGTTTGGGTTCGTGTAACGATAGACTGCCTTCTCTTGCGTCTCGACGGCCGTGTTGAGGCCGTGGAACGCCACCATATCGACGGGCCGGCTCATCGCGACCCACACGGCCTCGGCGATGATATCCGGCGGGATCGCGATGAAGGGCGCGTCCTTGAGGTAGTCGGGCATGCCGGGCCCTCGGCCGGGCATGGCCCTGTCCGCGTAAGCGATGACCTGGATCATCTGGGATATCTGCTGTTCCCAGCCGCTCCGCTTCCCAAGGCACGCCATCTCGTCGGCGAACGCCGCAAGGTCCAGCGGGTTCTGCTCCACGTAGGTCCAGTGGTTGAGGAGCTCCATCCCGTCCCACTTACCGTGGAACTGCGGGGCGCGCAGCACAGGGTCGTGGAGAGTCGTCATATCCGGGGCGATTTTCTCGTACTCCCCGGCCTGCGCGCAGGTAATCCCGTTCAGCGCGCCGCCCTCCGTGTAGAAGAACCGGTACCACCGATAGAGCGGCGCGTCATCAGGGATGATGCGATCCGGGAACAACTCCAAGCTAGTCCCCTGGGTCATGAGCGGCAGCGTCGCCTCTTCCGGTCTCGGGAACCCAAGCCGCTCCTCGTAGCGAGCCTCAGCCTCGTCCGACAGGCTGGGGTAGGCGTGGGTCTCGTACTCGGAGTTCAGAAGGACGTAGCGAAGCCGGGGGTCTGAGCGCCAGGCGCGAGCGTGCGAGCGGGCCGTCTCAAGGGCCCATTCCCGAAACACCGGGTCAAGCTCGTCGCCCCGCACCGTCGACGGGCCGGCGTGGGGGTTCTGGAAGTTCTCCGTGACGGAGTCCGGAGCGGTGCGCAGGGCGGGTGGGTAGGAGAAGTAGCTGAGCCCAAGTCGGCATCCGAGCGCCCGCAATTCGGGCGACCGTTGCCCGAACT
The DNA here is from genome assembly GCA_964555935.1 of uncultured Armatimonadia bacterium. Lineage (GTDB taxonomy): Bacteria > Armatimonadota > Zipacnadia > Zipacnadales > VGFC01 > CAZKUN01. Next base: position 32,093 of record CAZKUN010000078.1, read on the forward strand.
CGTGCATCACCGTGACGCCCGCATCGGCCACGGCCGCGACTTCCTCGGCGATGTTGGCCCCGCCCCACCACAGAACGTCCATCCGTTCCGGCGGCACCGGCTTGCCGATCTCGATCCGCACCGCATCGGTGGCGACGACCTCATCTCCCGCCCGCGCTCTCACGACGAGCCAGTACCGGCCCGAGCGAAACCTCGAGGCTGCAAGGGGGATAGTGACTCGCGTGGACGAGTCAGGGGCGACCTCGGGGACGGGGACCGTCCCGACCGGGTCTTCGTAGAGGCTCCGTCGCACGAGCGTCGCGGTCAGCTCGAGCGGCTCCCCCGGCCTGGTCGAGGCGTTCGCGATCACCACCGGGACCGTGATGCTGCCGGCGTCTCGCCCGAAGGCCCGATCCCGCTCGCGCAGCGCCAGGTCGACACTCACGCCAACCTGGGCGTCCCGATCCGCTGTTGCGGAGCGCAGCGTCACGGTCTCGAACTGGCCGTTGAGCCGGTTCAGACCCAGCGCCGCCCGGCCGTCGCGGAGCGTGTTGTCGTAGGCGTGCAGCACGGGCCGGTCACCGACGCTGGCGACAAGCGTGGACCCGGCGGCGGTGAAGGTCACCAGAGGCGCGGGCTTGCCGCCCCCCCCGCCAAGCGACTCGGTCAGCTTGGTCTTCGCGAGCGTCTCTTGCCAGCCGGCCCGGACCCGCACGATCGCCACCGTGGAGCCGCCGGCAATCTCCAGCCGGTAGTGGTTCTCCGGGTCGCTGAAACGCAGGGCCAACATGATCGCCCCGCCACCGGCGAGTCGACGGAGCCCGGCGGCGAGACTCGCGTCGGCGAGCGGCTTGGTCGGGAGCGCGATCCAGCGCCCGGAGGGTCGCGGCCTGTCGTACGTGAGGTTGCGCAGCCCGGCCGCTTCATCCTCGTTGTCGGGCCTATGAACAGCCCAGCCTTCATCGTAAGCGCGCCAGTTCTCGGCATCACTGGCGGCGAAGTCCTCGCTGAGAACCTCCTCACCGATGGTGATGGCGTCCGCGACCTCCGCGGCCCGATAAGCGGCCGGGACGATGTCGAATCCAAACAGCGGGCAGGCATTGCGGGGCTCGCCATTCACGGTGGCCGTGGCAATCAGACCACGAGCGCCGCATGACAGCTCGCCCGCCTCGGGGGTGATGGCAACCTCCGCCACGAAGAGCCCGTCCCCGGCCACCGCGTCGCCACTCTCCCCGTCGTCGGCCAGCGAGAGCAAGTCTGTGTCGGTCAGGCGGACGGGCGTGGCGTCGCCGGCGCGCCGGAAGGCCACGGAGACCGGTCCGCCGGGCGGCTCGTCGGACGTGTAGGTGACCCGGAGCGAATCGCCGATCTCAGCGACGCCGTTCTCCTCGCCGACTTCGACCAACTCAACGGTCAGCCCCCCCAGCGGGGACTTCACCAGCCGCACCCAGTCCACGTCGACCGCCCCGCTGGGCGATCGGGCGGGCGGGCCGATGATCCCCAGGTCCAGGGGCACGTCCTGGGCCTCCCCCAAGAACGTGAGGCCGCTCAGATCGACAGTGCAGAGCCCCTCCGGGAGGCGCCCAAGCTTCGGGTGCCCGGCTCCCGGCATCCGCAGCCAGACCATGAGGTAGTGGCTGGGGTTCTCGACAGCGGCGACGCGGACCTGAAGATAGCGATAGGCGGGGTCGCCCAGCGGAAAGATCCGCTGAATCGATCCACCGGCGTATTCGGAGATCTCCCGGAAGCGAGCGAGGTTGCCAGCCTGCTCTGCCGCGATCTCCACGGGCTCGAAAGCGAACCACCCGCCACGCGAATCCGCACTGGTCTCAAACGGGTCGAAGTCTTCGATCCAGAGCGTGTTCGCGTCCGGATTTTCCGTGACGTCGCCGAACGTCGGAGTCAGCCCGACCAGAAACACCAACACTGAGACGGCCGGCGCGAGATGTTGCCTCAAGGCGAACACGCTCCTATGGTGAGGTCCAACGCGAGGGGCCGCCACGCGGCCTTCAGCGCAGGTCCTCGAGTATCTCCCCGATCTCGATGCGGACCGTGTCGGCAACGCTCCGATCTTTCGGGTCCTTCCAACCGATTTCACCGGCGCCTTCGGCCTCGATCACCCTTCGCGCTGCGCCTTCCAGCAATGCCCGCGCCCGCGGCAGAAGCGGATGAGGTGCGCCGGCGGCGGTCAACTGCTTGATCCGCTCCCGCAGCATGACCAGGTACTCGAAGTCCTGGATGCCCTCGCGGATGGATTCCATCTGCTTGCCAGCGGTAACTGAACCGGGC
>CAZKUN010000079.1:0-34026 GCA_964555935.1 uncultured Armatimonadia bacterium
GGAGCGCCCTCGGGGACCACGGTCGGCAACCGCACGAGGGCCTTCGCCGGCGGCCCGGGCTCGATCGCCACGTGTATCGGAGACCCCTCCGGCTCTCGCACTTCGCCACCGGGCATCTGCACGAAGAACGAGAAGTCCGCGTCCGGCTCGACGACCGGCTGCACCTCGGCCGGCGGCTCGCCCCACGTGGTGTCGCCATACGTGATGGTGATTTCGTCTCCCGCCGCAAACGCCTCGCCGATCACCTCGAACGTGATCCACCAGCGCTGCATGCAACGCTTGTCACCTGGTCGCTGCTCCTGCCGCGCGTGTGGTTCGAGAAACGCTCCGGTGTCTGTGCGCAGCTCGAACGTCGTGTTCACCGGCTTGTAGTGCAGCCACATCCTGCTGTCGCTCGGATCCAAATCCCAGAACCGCTTGTGATTGACGAGCGGCGTCTCCCAACCCACTGACGGCAACCCGAGCTTCAGCTTCGCCCCGACGGGCAAGCCCTCGCCGCCCACCGAGTACCTGAACCTCAACGTCACCCGATCGCCCGCGACGAACCGCTCGGGCCTCTCGATGATCTCAAAACGCTCATCACTCATAGGGCGCCTCTCGTTGCCGTCGTAGGACAGGCGTCCTCGCCTGTCGCCGTATCCGTCGCCGGCACCATTTCTTCGCCGTTCTTACTGTCTTCGCGTCTTCCCGTTTTCGTTCCGTCGCCGTCCCTCATCCCCAGCCCACCCGTATTCCTCACAAGGCCCTCCCCGCACCTCCGTAGAACCACCCTTCGTCGCCGATGAGCTTGCCACCGGAACGGAGTCGAACCGTGACCGATAGAGAACGCTTCCTCGCCTGCATGGACTACGAGTCGGTTGACCGCGTGCCATACGGCGTCTGGACCCATGGTTGGCCCGAGACGATCGAACGCTGGATCTCCGAGGGCTACGATCCCGCCGACGAGCCGCTCTTCCCCGAGCGCGACCGCTGGGAGTGGATCGGCGGCTGGTTCTTCCCGAATCCGCCCTTTGAGCGCGAGGTCATCGAGGAAGACGACCGCACGATCGTCTACGTTAACCATGAGGGCATCGTCATCCGCGAGCGCAAAGATCACCCCTATTCGTCGATGCCCCAGTTCGTGCGTTTCCCGGTGGAGACGCCCGACGAGTTTCGCGCGTTCTACCGCGAGCGCATGCAGCCCGATCTCGCCGCCCGCATCGGCGAGGACTACGGCCAACTCTTGGCGGCCTACCGCGACCGCGACTTCCCCCTCCTCATCATCTCCGACCGCTGGGGCGGGTTCTTCGGCGCATTGCGCAATCTCACCGGCGTGGAGTCGCTCTGCATGCTGTTTTACGACGATCCCGCCTTCATCGAGGAGATGATGGACACCACGGCGGATTTCATCATCGCCATGATGGGCAAGATCCTCGACCACACGGATATCGACTGCTACGGTTTCTGGGAGGACATGGCGTACAAGACGGGGCCGCTGCTGGGGCCGGAGCAGGTGACCAAGTTCATGGTGCCGAGGTACAAGCGCGTCGTTGAGTACGTCCGGTCACGCGGCGTCGAGCACATCGCGCTCGATTCCGACGGCGACATTACGAGCCTCATCCCCTGCTGGATCGACGCGGGCATCAACATCCTCTACCCCTTCGAAGCCCAGTGCGGGATGGACGTGCTTGAGGTCAGGAAGCAGTACGGGAAGGACCTGCGCATGTGGGGCGGCGTCAACAAGCGCGCGCTCGCCATCGGGCCAGGCGCGATCGACGCCGAACTCGCTCGCGTCCGCCCGCTGATCGAGGAGGGCGGCTACGTCCCCGCCCCAGACCACAGCCTCCCACCCGACGTCTCCTTCGACAACTACCGCCACTACATGGAGAAGCTGCTCGATGTGGTCTGACCAGCCCCCGCCACGCATCCAGCACCTCCTCGACGCCCGTCCGCCGACGGGCTTTGAGCGCACGTGGTATCCCAACGGCGCCGACGAGCGCGCCGTGCTGCTGTGGGAGTATTTCACTGACCATGAGGACGAGCCTCTGCCACTCCGCCACGCGCGCGGCCTTCGGCATGTGCTGGCGAACGTCCGGATCGCCATCCACGACGACGAATTGCTCATCGGCGAGGTCGGCCTCGACGACCCCGCCGAGACCCGCCCCGACGATCTCGACCGAGCCCGCGAGTACTGGGGCGAACGAGCGTGGGAGCTTCAGTCAGAGGTCGACTTCCCGGCCGCCTATCCGGCGATGGCCCATGGGCTCTACCACGGAGGAGCGGGGCGCAATGGCCACACGATCCCCGCCTTCGATGTGCTATTGACCGACGGTCTCGACGCTCTCCGAGATCGCGCGGGCGAGGGCACGCCTCAACGCGATGCCATGGCCGAGGCCGTCGGCGCCGCGAGCATGTACGTCGAGCGCCACGCCGCTCTCGCCCGCGAAATGGGCCGCGACGACATCGCCGATATCTGCGAGTGGGTCGCCCACGAGCCGCCCCGCACATTCCATGGGGCGCTACAGCTCCTCTGGTTCGCCCATCTCGCCATCAAGATGGACGACGGCGGAATCGGCCACTCCATCGGGCGCTTCGACCAGTATCTCTGGCCGTTCTACTCGCGCGATCTCGAACGCGGCCGCATCACCCGCGACGATGCCGCCGAACTGGTCGCCTGTTTCTGGATTAAGCTCAACGCCGAGTGCGACGACATCGCCCACCTCAGCCTCGGCGGCCAGCACCCAGACGGCTCCGATGCGGCGAACGATCTCAGCGTTCTCTGCCTCCAAGTCGAGCGCTGGATCGGGCGCAAGCAACCCAATCTCTCAACCCGCATCCACGCCAACACCTCCGACGACTACTGGCGGGAGATCGCCCGCACGATTTCGTGTGGCGCCGGTCACCCAGCCGTCTTCAACGATGACATCATCGTGCCCGGCTTGGTGGATCACGGATTTGATGTCGAGACCGCCCGCGGCTACGCTCAGGTGGGGTGCGTTGAGACGTACCTCCCCGGCCTCGCCGCGCCGTGGATCGACTGCTATGTGAACCTCGCCAAGTGCCTCGAACTCGCGCTCAACGCGGGCCGAGATCTCTACGATAACGCGCAACTCGGGCCTGTTACTGACGCCCAGTTCGCCGACTTCGACGCCATCTACGAGGCGTTCGAATCGCAGCTCGCGCGCGCCGTCCATTCGGCGCTCGCTCGCCGCGACGCCTATGACGCGCACGTCAGCAACCACGCGCCCGTGCCATTCATCTCGGCGCTCACCCCCGCTTGCCTCGAGCGCGGTCTCGATGCGGTTGAGGGCGCGGAGTTCATCCTCACCGGCGCGTATGCAGTCGGACTTGCCACCACCGTCGACAGCCTCGTTGCCATCCGATCGCTGGTCTACGAGGAAGGCCTGCTCGACTTAGACCGCCTGCTCGCCGCGCTGGCGACCGACTTCACCCGGGATTCTGAAACTCTCGCGCTTTGCGGCAACCGCGCTCCGAAGTACGGGAACGACGACGACGCGGCGGATGATATCGCGCGGAGAGTCATCGACAGCTACGGCCGCGTGATGCGCGCCTATGAATCGCCATCGCCCAAACAGGTGCACTACGGGATGATCGGCTCAGTGGTCAGCCACGCCGTCATGGGTCAACGCACGAGCGCGACGCCCAACGGACGGCGCGCTGGAGAATCGCTCAGCGACGGCGGCTCACCCTCGCAGGGCTGCAACGTGTCCGGCGCGACCGCCACGCTCAACTCGCTCGCGAAGCCGAACTACCGCGCGGTCCCGGGCGGAGCGGCGATCAACCTGCGCCTGACGCCGTCCGACATCGCGGGCGATGATGGCCTCGCCCGACTTGTCGCATTATTGAAGGGGTACTTTCAAATGGGCGGCGAGCAGCTTCAAGTCAGCGTGACCGATCCCGACGAACTTCGCCGCGCGATGCAGCGTCCGGCGGAGCACCGCGATCTCGTCGTCCGCGTCGCGGGCTTCACCGCCTACTTCGTCTCGCTCCCTGACATCCTCCAACGCGAGATCCTCGCCCGCACCTCAGCCATCTTGTAGGAGGGGTTTCAACCCCGACGCCGTTTCGCTCCCCCCAAAACCAACGAACCGGGCCGCCATGGGCAGCCCGGTTCTGTGCTCGATCAGGGATGGACTGCTACTGCGCCGGTGCGCCGGGGGCTCCGCCGCCACCGGGGGCTCCCGCCGGGCGCTCGGGCCTGGGCATCTCGGCCTGGGCCAGAAGCTCCAGCGTGTCAGCATCGAACTTGAAGATATTGTTGCCGCGTACCACAAAGACCGCCTTACCCGAAACAGCAATCGCCGCGCCACCCATCATCCCGCGCATCCCCCCACCCGGGCCGCCGCCACGCATGCCTTGTCCGCCGCGCCCGCCGCCGCCCCCGAACCCGCCGCCGGGCTGGGCCGGGGCCTGGGCAACCGCGTAGAGCACGAGTCCACCGAGGATCAGTACCATCATCGCCGCTGCTACAACAGCCATTCGCTTTGAGAACATTGGCTCGCGCCTCCTGATATTATCGATTCGCCAGGCCACAGCCCCCTGGTTCGCTGCCAGGTAAGTGGGCCGCGCGAGCGATTGGTTACACCCATCATCTGCTGGGCGTGGGGGATACGACCATCAGGTGAGCGACCGCTCGTCAGCTGTGGAAGATGTCGACGATCTCGTCGAGGGCGTGTTGGCGCGTTCGTTCCACATCCAATTTCCAATCCCAACCCTCGCGCACCAGCACGAGATTCCGCGTCGGGCTGATCTCCAAGCCCGCGGCGCTCACGGTGATCCGCACCGGGACAACGGCCTCAGCTCCGGAGCGCTGCGCCTCGAGGACCTCAAACGTGGGCTTCGCCACATCTCGGGCAACCTTGCCGACCGCGAACACCCATGGCAACGACTTGTCCTGGTTGACGTCGGTCAGCAGCAACCGCATGGCGTCCTGATCATCCGCTTCGAAGGCGACAAGGAGTTCCTGCACGGTCTTCTCAGGGGTGCTCCGGTAGTTGACGTACCACACGCCGCCAGCCACCAACCCGGCCAACGCCACCAGCCCCAAGAGAATCCCAGCCCGAGACCGCCCCATCGAACCACACCGCAGCATCATGTCAGGCCTCCGCTTCCTCACAGACTCAACAAGCCGCACCGCCCGCTCGTTTGGGTGCCGCGCCAACTGCCTCCTGCAACATCATTGCCAGGCGACTGGTCAGACGCTATTACGGCGTAAATATTGCTTGTTTATGTGTATTATGTTATGTTACTGCCATACTAAACACTGTAAGTTACGCGAAAGGGGTGGCTGCGATGCCCGAGACTACGTGCCTACCCCAATGGACAGAACGCATGCGGACATCCAGGAAACTCCGCGATCCCATCGGCCTTGGGAAAGTCCACGACCGCCTGCTGGATCGACTCCTCCCAGGACTGACAACACAGACGCACCGCGCGCGGTATTACTCATTCTACCTCTGGGCCCTGAACGACGTTCAACGATCCGAGTCGCCTACCAGTCGGGATGAGATGGCGCGGGGACTGAGGCGCCGCGAAGCGACGATGGCGGTCGCCTGCGTGGCTCACGATCGAGGCGTAGCGCCCCGGCAGCTCGTCGGCGCCGCCGGAGCGAAGAAGGCCTGGCGGGAATCCGAAGACAGTATCCTGGTTCCGGTCGACTTCACCCCGCTTCGATGCAACCCGCTGGGCGGATACGGTCAGTTCTACGCCGGATCGCTCTATCGACTCGGGCTCACGCACACCCCGAACGACCGTCCAGGAGTCGATGAGTTGACGCCCGAGGGGAGATCGATCGCGGACGCGCTTGGCGTTGAAATCGGGCGAGCGCGCTACGTCACCGGAGGCTACCAGTCGACTGCCGTCTTGCCGAAGCCCATCCTGATCGATCTGGGGTCACGCATCTGCCTCTGCCGCGCTCCCAACGAGGAAGCCGCCGACCGCGAGCCACTGCGGGAGTTATTCCTCGCGCTCGGACCCCACGCCACGCCAGACGGCCGTATGCGGCGCGAGGCGCTGCTGCTGTGCCTGGATGTCATCGCGCGGGCGACCGAACTTGGCAAGCCGATCCCCCTAGCCCGCGCCGACGCGTCCATCGCGAATGACGCGGTCTACTATGGACAGATCCACGGTCCGCGCGGGCCGCGCCGGTACAAGGCTCCGCCCGCCCTGCAGACGTGCGCGTCGCGATGGCGTCTGCTGGCGCTCCACCGACAGTTCTCCCACGCGATGGAGCATGTCCTGGCGGTCGCGCTCGCGGCGGGTAGCGCATCGCCCACGGCGGTGCTCGACCAGGTCGACTGGCGAAACGTCGCCGGGCGATTCTCCGCCCGCGTGGCCGGCACGGCCGCCGAGCGTCTCGCGCAGTGGATCGAGGGGAAGCCCGGATGCTTGCCACTATCAGCGGAGGAGAGCCAGGCTTTCGACCGGGGCACCGGCCTCCGATCCAAGGCCTGCGAGGAAACGCTCGTGCGGGCTCTGCGCGCTCCAACCTGTCCCGGTGACGCCGTTGCGCTGGCAGTCGAACTACTCGTGGTGCTGCATGCTCGCTTCCAGCACGCGCGGAAGACATCCGAGGCCTGGCGCGAGATTGCCGAGTGGGTGGGCGATGGGCTGTGGTTCGAGCCTGTCGCGGCTCGGATGGAGGCGTCGATGGTCGCCGGGGAGGGCGCCCGCGCGTTGATGACGGCGCTCGCCCAGTCGGAGGTAGTCCCGCGGCTGGGGTCGAGGTTGATCGGGCGGGGCCACTCCCCCACCCCATCGCTCCGAGCCCGCGCCCATCAGTCACGCTACCGTCCTCCTTGGCGTGACGCCAAGATCCAGACGTGCGTGAGCATCCTCCGGGACCTGGGCCTTCTAACGTGCGCGGACGGGATGCTGGGATTGACGCGCGATGGCGTCGCGTTGAGGAGCGGCCTGATTGATGGATGCCGGAGTGAACGATCTTGAGGAGACTGCATATCGGCGAGGAACTTACCAACGGTCCGTCCTACGATACCGCGATCATCTGCACGTACACGCTTGACCCTGAGTTCGTTGAGACCGAAGCGCTGGTCCGATACGGCGCGCTGCAGGGCTGCAGGTCGATCGCCATCGCCACGGACGCGACCACTTACCACAACCTCGCGATGCGTGACGCGTGGCGCCCCGAGTTGCTGAACCGTCAGTACCTGGTCCAGGACGTTCCGGCCGGGAAGCTCTTCCACCCGAAGCTGGTATTGCTGGTGAGCGAGGACCGCGGGAAGCTCTTGGTGGGGAGCGCGAACTTCACTCGCGCCGGGTTCGCTGAGAACGCAGAGCTGATGACCGCGTTTGTACACGAGCCCGGGCGACCGACTCCGCCTGATGTGTTCGGAGGCGCTTACGCATTCCTGGTCAGAATCGCCCAGCGCGTGCCTGGCACCACCTTCGCGCGCCACGTGGCCGAAGCCGCATCGCTGGCCCCATGGCTGCGCGACCGGAAACACGAGTGCAGTCCCTTCGTCCACAACCTCGACCAGCCGCTCCTGAGCCAGTTGGCGCAGAAGCTCCCCGACGGGCGCGCAGATGAGTTTCTGACCGTGTCGCCATTCTTCGACCGAGACCTGCGCGCGCTCGACGCGGCCTGCGAGGCGCTCCGCCCGCGCCGCGTCATCATCGTGACGCAAGAGCACGCGACAACGCTGCCTCAGGACGCGCTCGCCCAGTGGCGACGCCGTCATCCTGACGTGGAACTCGACTTGAAACTGGCTGAGTTTGAGGGCGATGACCGCCATCGCGTGTTGCACGCCAAGCTTCATGTCGGGCGGGTCGGCGACCACTGCGCGGGCCTGTTCGGCAGCCCCAACTGCACCGCCGCCGCGCTCACCGAAACCGCTGAGATGGGCAACGTGGAATGTGGGTTGCTCCTGCATTGTCCGGCCGCGGCGGAGATCGACAGACTGCTGGAGCCGCCGTTCATGAGCTTGCGCGACGTCGCGCCTGGCGAGAGCATCCGCACCGCCACGGCCTCACAGCAGACGCGATCCCCGAGGCCTGGCATCGGCCTGCACTGGGCGCGAATCGACCCCACGATGCGTCGCCTCACATGCCGCGCCCGAGCGGCCGGCGCGCCAGTGGCTGATGCGCGTGTCAGGTTGACCGCCCCCCCCAGGCGAAGTGACGCTGCCCATCGCCGAGGAGCTGACGCGAGAGGCTCGCGAGATCCAACTCGATCTGGACGACTCCGCCCGAGCGCTGCTGGCGGGGCATGCCGTCCTGGTGACCATCGTCGCTGGCGACGATCAGACTTCGGATCGACGCTGGGTCGAGTGTCTGGATCCAGGCGCGCGCTCAGCACCAGGGGTGAATCCTCCGCGCCAAACCAACGGCGCCCGAGTCGCGGCCCTCGAGACGCTCCTCTCGGGCGCGGAGGTCGAGCCGAGCGACGAGGCGATCGCCCTGATGCTGGCCGAATGCAGCATCCCGCTGGGGCCGGGATCCGCTCAGATCAAGCCGCGCAAGCGACCTCCGTCCACCGGGGCGCGACGCGGGGGAAGCGTCGTGTCGGGGGCGCCTGGGTTGCGCGACGCCGTGGACTCGTTCACGCGCCGACACCTCCGCCGCCTGCGAGGACATCTCTCGTCGCCAGATGCTGACTGCGCGGCGACCTTCATGGGCATTGGCGAGACAATCGCGCGCGTGCTCGCGTGGTATTGGCGCAGAGCTGTCCGGGACATCTGCGAACGGGAGGCGCTGTCGGCCGAGGAGTGGCGGCTGTTCCGTGAGGACGCCAACTTCACGCTGAGGCGGTATGCGGAGTTGCCCCCGCTGTTGGCGCGACACTCGCGCTGGTCGCGGGCGACGGATGTCCTGGTCGAGGCGCATCAGCAACTGCTCGGGGACGTGCGCGACGCGCGACGGAGAGCGCGCGCAACGTGGATGGTTGCCGCGGCGACGGATCGCCTCGTGCCCGCGACGTTCTTCAGAGGGGACTGCCTGTCCACAGACGAGTGGCCCGCCCTCGAGGCGAGAATGGAGAGGGAGATGTCAGCCGCGCGCGACGGACCGGAGTCGTAGACCGAGTGTTGGGCGTTCGTGGCGCAGGCATTCCTGCCTGCGGCCGTTCAGAGCTGAGACATATCGTAATCGCGGGCCGTCTCGAAGAACGCGACGGTGTTCTCGGTCGGCACGTCGAAGCCGATGGCGTTGGAGACCCGCAACACGAGCCCGCCGTTGTACCCGCACTTCTCGATGAGATCGGTAACGTGCTTCCTCACGTCCGCAACCGTGCCGAAGGGCAGGACCTTCTGCAAGCTGCCGCATCCGTGCAACACGATCCGGTCGCCGTACCTTCGCTTGACCTCAAATGGATCCATGCATTCGGGCTGGATAGGGTCGATGATGTCGAAGCCGATCTCGATGAGGTCGTCCATAATCTCGTCGAGGTCGCCGTCGCTGTGGATGAACACGTGCACGTCGGGATTGATCTCCTTGCATCGATCTATCATCGCGGCGAGTCGAGGCCTGTCGATCCGGCGCCAGGCCTCGGCGCCCATGATCATCCGGTCCTGCATCGCGATGTCGCCGCCAACGCCGATCTGATCGACACCCGCCTCGACTGCAGGGATGAGCATCGCCGTGCATAGCGCGAAGATGCGGTCATAGATAGCCTCGACCAGCCCCGGGTTGAGGAGGTAATCAGCGAGAAGATTCTCCATGCCGCGAGCTTCCCACGCCGTCTTGTATGGCATCGCCACGCCCGCTTGAACCCAGTAGCCCTTGTCCTTCAGCTCCTGAACGCGTTGCGGGAGGTCCGGATTGGGGATGATGCGGTCCGGGCCCGGAAAACCCCACGCGTCGAGGTCTGGGTTCTCGCCTGAGATCGGACCGGAGAGCCACTGAACGTACTTCCGATCCTCCCCCGCCTTGCGCACGACGCGCCATTGGTCCTCGAAGACGTCCTCCCCATGCATGATGAACTTCCCGCCGGCGTATGGGAAATCGCCGATCAGCTCCCCATCTACGCGGGAGTTGTAGTCAAACCAATCCAGCGCCACGCCCGCCCCGTTCCAGCCGTCGGTGCCCAGAATGCGATGCACGTCGGCCATGTCCTCCACGCCATAGTGCTCGACGAGAGCCCGATGCACCTCGGCGCGCCCCGCCAGCACGGCGGGCGTCCGATCCGGCTTCTCATGGTTGATGACGACCTGCATTCTCTCGCGCTGTGTCATGGGAATCCCCCTATAGGTGGCTTCAAAACTCCCGTACGTCGGATCTCCAGGGAAACTCGTCGTCTGAGTTTCCAGGACTGCCCCCTGTTCTCCGTCGACGCCTGGGTTCTGAAATCGCTTCTAGTGCCGCCCTGCGTTCTCGAGCAACCGAAGCTGCATCTCGAGGTTCTTCAGCCCCGTATCTCCCGTCGCCAGCAGGTCGCCAGTGGCGGGTGATCGACTCTTCCATGAAATCCTTGGCCTTGGTCTCGGCGCCACCGTGCGTGAGGTACGTGCAGTAGACGCCGTCGTCATCGTTGCGGCCCTCATAGCCGATTGGGATGCCATTGACCGCGAACTGGCGACACATCGGCCCCTCGGGCGCGTTCCGGAGCAAAATCCGGGCCTTCACAGCCGATCCATCCGGACGGGCGAAGTCGAACGCGCACTCATTCCGTTGGCTCTCCACCACGCACTGGACAGAGCCCCAGTCGACATTGCCGTCCGGCACCAGGGCGAGCAGGACGCTGATCGGGTGGGCGGCGAGGTCGTGCCAGATGGCCTCATGCTGTCGCGTTCCGCCGGCGCCGCGGGACTCCATCTGCATGAAGTACTCGTCCACCGAGTCCACACCTGAGATCGCCAGCAGATGAGGGGCGGCGGCGGCGTACTGGGTGTTCACTCCCAGCAACACTTTCGCGCTGTCGGCCGCGGAAACAATGCGTTCGGCGAGAAAGAGTTGCCGCTCGGTGGATAGTTGATCGCCGCCAACAAGCGGCTTCTCGCAGAGGACGTGAGCGCCCGCGCCGATGCATGCGGCTGCGTGCTCGTAGTGGACATCCATCGGCGAGCAGATGCTGGCGAGTTGCGGGCGGCATTCGCCGATCAGCCGCGACACCGACGTATACCCAGCGCCGGTGAAGCCAAGCGTCTCCTCGAGCGACGCCTTCGTCTTCTCGACGCTCTCAGGCGAGGTGCCCAAGAACCCCACCACGTCGCACCCGGCGCGCATGAGCCACTTGACGTGATGCTTGCCAATGCCGCTCGCGCCCAGGACCACGGCTCTCTTCGGACTAGACATGCCGCTCCTCCTCAAGCTCGTCTTCAAAGGGCAACTCGACACCTTCGTCCGGTTCGTAATCCGGCTCATCGGGCTCGCGATGCCTGGCGGCAATCCACATCACCACAAACCCGATCACCCACGCGGAGACGCCGGCGATGCGGGCGAACGTGCCGGTCTCGGCGCTGACGTAGCCACGATTGGCGAGCAACTCACCGATTCCCGCAAGGCTCAGCGCGATCAACACCGGATCGGCTACGCGGCGTCGAGTCTGCTCGCCGCGACCGATGGAGCAGGTGATCGCCTGAACGGCGAAAACGGCGCCCATGCATGCTCCCACGAGCAATCCCGTCATCGCCCACCGAGCTGTCGCGCCCGCGCTCAGTCCCTGCCATCGTGCGAGGAGCGAGGCGACGTGGTGTCCGATAACGCCGCCATAGACAGGGCAGATCGCGGCGGCGATGAAGATTCGAGCGAGAATGCTCATCCGCTCCGGTACCGTCCCATTGGTGCCACCCGGTTTCTCCACGCGCGACGTGCAGGCCTGCGCGCGACCCGCGTCGAACTAGCAGGGCTACAGAGCGCTCGATGCCGGCCCGGGGGACGTCCGCCGGCATTCAAGGGGGAGTAGACCGTTGATCATCGATGCCCACATGCACGTCTGCCCGCGCGTAGGCGGCACGGATGACCGACTGCCGCTCGATGGGCGGATTTACGGTCGCGCCGAGGGGACGCACGGGTCGGTTCAGATCATGCCGCCCAGCTTCGAGCGGACCGACTCACAGCCGGAGCTGGCGCTGGCGCACATGGACTGGGCCGGCGTCGACCGGGCGTTCCTGGTGCAGGGGCCGATGTACGGCTTCCACAACCGGTATGTCGCGGGAGCCGTGTACCAATGGCCAACGCGGTTTCTGGGCTTCGCGATTGTCGATCCCACGCAGGGCGACGCGGCGGTCACGGAGCTGTCGGACTGCTGGGATCGCGGGCTGAGAGGGCTGAAGATAGAATGGCCGGCCACGCAGAGCATGTTCCCCGGCGTCAGCCTGAGCGGCGATGAGGAGTGGAAGGTCTGGCGCCGACTGGCCGGCCTCGGAGGCATCCTCTACCTGCATCTCAACAAGGGCGCGGATCAAGTCGAAGACGTTCGCAGGATCGCGGCGGAGCTTGGGATCAAGGTCGTCGTCGCCCACCTCGGCTGCGCGCCGAATGATGGCTGGGAAGCCCAAGTCGAACTGGCGAAGGAAGAGAACATCTACCTCGGTTGCTCCGCAATCCCCCACGCGACGGGCGAGGACTTCCCGGCGCCGAAGGCCTGCGATCTGCTGGCCAAGGCCGTCGACATGGTCGGATCCGCCAAGATCATGTGGGGCTCGGACTACCCCGGAACCCTCACGAAACTGACCTATCCACAGACGCTGGACTGGGTGCGGAAGTACTGCAACGCTCTCACAGCAGAGCAGATCGCCGACGTCCTCGGCAACACGGCCGAGGATGTCTCTCGCGGGCTCTGGGCCTGATGTCACCCACCAACGCGCAGTGGCTGGGCCGTCACGGGATCTGTCCGTCAGTCCCTCAGGGAGACGGCCTTGCCCTCCTCGGCGGACCGATACGCGGCGTCGATGATACGCTGCACGTGATATGCCTCGGCGGCGCCGGACGTGGGCATCGACCCCGATCGGACGGCTGCGACGAACGCCTCGAGTTGCGGCTCGAGCGTGTGACTCCCCTCGTCGAACTCCTCAATTTCTTGCTTGCCGTCGGCGTACGTGCCGACCAATCGCTCGGAGGTGACGTCGATCGCCCCCTCCAGCCCGTGCAGGACAACTTGGCGGTTCGACGGCTGGGTGATGAAGCAGCAAGTGACCGCGGCAACCGTGCCGTTATCGAACTCAAGCGTCAACACGGCCCTGTCATCGACATCGTAGTCGCCAGGAAGAGCGTTCCCCTTGCCCAGCATGCAGCTCACCCGCGAGGGCGCGCCGCAGTACCAGTGAATCAGATCGAGGATGTGCCAGCCGCTGTCAATAACCGCGACGCCGCCGCTCTTAGCATGCTCGCCCCTCCACGACCAGGTGCCGTCGATGGCGTTCCCCCACCGATACGTGATGATACCCCGAGCGACAAGGACATCCCCGATCGCCTCGGCTTCGAGGAGTTCCTTGGCCCGCCGGAACGCGGGGTAGTGCTTCGCCTGCCCGCAGACCATCAGGATCTTCCCCGTCGCCTCGGCAGCCGCCGTCATGTCTCGGGCGTCGTCGAGCGTGCGGGCGAACGGCTTCTCCTTGAGCACGTGGATGTTCCGTTCAAGACACAGCTTCACAACTTCCGGATACGCGAAATGCGGCAAGGACACCACAGCACAGTCCGCGCGGACGGCGTCGAGGAGCGCGCGGTAGTCGGTGAAAGCGGGGATCCGCGCGTCGCGCAGCGGTTGGAGAACGACATCGTCGGTATCACAGACGCCCACGACGTCGATTCCCCGATATTCACGCAGCAGCGCGAGATGCGACCCACCGATGCCACCACAGCCGATCTGGATGAACCGGAGCTTGTCTGGCATGGCACGGAGACCTCCCATGGGGGACCGATCAGTAGCACGGGTTTCCCGCCTACGCGTCTCGCCGCCTCCATGCCGGAAGCGGACCGCCCCGTGGGCACGAACAGATGTTGCAATAAGTTTTCGCCCACGCGACCGCCCCGGTACCGGCGCATGGGAGACTATTACCAAGGACGGTGTTATAGGGTTCTACCGGAGGTTGCAGAATGGTAGCAGAACGCATTCCAGAACAACTCACTGAGTCCCGCCTTCAGCGCGCGGTTTCGGCCATCCCGAAGCGGTCCGCATCGAAAGCGTATCTCATCAGCAAGCGCGCCATCGACATTGTCGGCGCGTCGCTGGCCCTGCTGGCCGCCCTCCCGGTCATGCTCATAACCGCCATCGCGATCAAGCTGGAGTCTCCCGGCTCGGTCTTCTTCTCGCACGTCCGTCTCGGCGAAAAAGGCCAGCCGTTCCGCTTCTTCAAGCTCCGGTCAATGTGCGTTGAGGCCGTCGAGCTTCGGGCGGCGATGGGCGGGTTGAACGAGGTCTCAGGTCCCGTCTTCAAGATCAAGCAGGATCCGCGGATGACCGTCGTCGGCAAGATGATCCGCAAAATGAGCATCGACGAGCTGCCGCAGCTCTGGCACGTGTTGACCGGCGAGATGTCTCTCGTCGGACCCCGGCCGCCCGTGCCGGACGAGGTCGCCACCTACGAGCCGTGGATGCTCGAGCGGCTGAGCGTGAAGCCCGGCCTCACCTGCATCTGGCAAGTCAGCGGCCGCAGCGACGTCGGGTTCGAGCAGTGGATGGAGCTTGACGTGGAGTACGTGCAGACGCGCTCCATCTGGGTCGACCTCAAGATCCTCGCGCTCACCATTCCTGCGGTATTAACCGGTCGGGGCGCTTAATAGGCCCAGGCCGCCCAGCCTCCCACATGGAAACTCGTTGTCTGAGTTTCCGGGGTGTATATCGCTCCCGCGTTCCCGGCGCGGGAGCGACATCAGTTTTCAGCCCCTGGCGCCGTCTCCGCCCGTAGGTCGGATCTCCAGATCCGACACGCCCATCTCAGCCGTCCGGGACTGTCCCAAGGAAACTCGCCGTTTGAGTTTCCAGGACTGTCCCCTGTGGCCGTCCTTCTCGCATCGCCCATCCCCGCGCCGCGACAACCGTCACTGCCGTTTTGGCCCGACTCCACGGAACCACGCGCCACCTACAGGGGATGTATATTCAGAGCGAGGGAGAACTGGATTCACTAAACCACGCATCCATGTCGGGCATAGTACTGGTGACGGCTGCCCGCAGTGACAGAGAGCACTACGCATGGGAGACAGCGACGCCGCGTTGGTTGCCCGGGCGCGTGAGGGCGATCGATCGGCTTTCGATCAACTGGTGCGGACCCACCAGCGTGCGGTCTACCGGCTAGCCTATCGGCTACTGGGAGATCCGGACGATGCTGGTGACGCGACTCAGGAGGCTTTCCTGAGAGCGTTCGAGCACTTGCCCCGCTTCCGAGCGGATGGCAACTTCCGCAACTGGCTGCTGACGATCGCTACGAACCACTGCATGTCGTATCGGCGATACCGAAAGCGGCGCGTGACGGAGCAGTTGGACGAGACGGTGAAGGGCGAGCCGCCCGACTGGGCTCCGCAGGCGCCGACGGACCCGGCGCGCATGGCCGAGGCGTCGGACGAGCTGCAGCGGCTGAAGGACGCGATTGGCGAACTCCCGCCCCGGCAGCGGACGGCCATATCGCTCTTCACCCTGAAGGATCTATCTATCGCGGGCGTGGCCGAGATCATGAGCTGCTCCCAGGGCACCGTCAAAGCCACGATCCACCGCGCCCGCGAGAATCTTAGACGTGCGCTGGAGAAGAAGGACAGGGCCGGCGACGGCCCAGCCCCAACCCTCCCGGAGGGGACGTGAGAACCATGACCTGCAAAGACGCAATCAAGCTCATTCATCAAATCCTCGATGGCGAAGCCTCCGACGCCGCGTTGGCGGACCTGAGCGCTCACACGGACGAGTGCTCCGACTGCGCCGAGGCGTGGGAGACGATGTCGGGCGCGGAGTCGCTGCTCCGCGAGGCAAGGGCTCATGAGCCCGACGACGCCTACTTCGACGGCATGGCGCGAGAGATCAGCGCCCGCGTTTACGAGAGGCAACACTCGCGCAAGGGCTTCTTCGGAACATCATGGATCCGCTCGTTCGGCATGGCGGCGGCCTGCCTGGCAGTCGGCCTATTCGTTGGCCGCGCGGCCTTCCCCGTACAGATCACCGACACGGTCTTCCAGGACCGCATTGTCGAGGTGCCAGGCCCTGTTGAGGTTGAGATCAGGACGGTTGAGGTCCCGACGATCGTGGAGAAGGAAGTGCCGGTCGAGGTCGTCGTCTACAGGGACCGGTGGCGGACGCGGACGGTCGTCGAGCACGTTTCGACTCCCGCCACGCAACCCGCGCTCATGGAGGTCGCAGCCGTGACGCCAGTCGCCATGGTTGGACGGGCGACTACCGGTCCCGCGATCCGCGTGGCCGCGCTTGACACCACCCCGACGCTGTCGGCGGATGACTTGCGGGCGCTGGCGGCGGGGCTGGCGGCGGGTGGACGCAACATCGACGATGCGATACACACGACAGTGCTGGCATCCGCGCTGGCGACGGGAATGTCCGCGGCCGAGGCATCGGTAGACCTCGCGGCAGCCGGAGCGCACGTGCAGTGAACGCAACAAGAGCGCCAGGAATGGAACGAAAGATGCGACCGCTACGAATCACGCTACTGCTACTAACAGCCAGCCTAATAGGCTCCGCCTTGGCGGGTCCGTCGCTGGGCCAAATCAACCGTGACCCCGTGAACGAACCGGCTATGGCGCCGGACGATGACCGGCCTCAGGCCGGCAACGTTGAGCGCATCCTACCGGACCTGCTGAGGGCCGACTACGCCGGTCCGTACCCGCTTGCGGCCCTGCGGCTAGGCCCGGAGTTTTGGGATGCGGTTGCCGCCGACGCGCCCGGTGGCGCGCGTAACAACTTGTTCCAGGGCCTGTTTGCCGGCGGTCTGCTCTTCGGCATTGGCCCGCTCGACCACCTCATCACCGTTGCCCAGCAGGCCAAGGGCGGGCCTGAGCCCGTGGCCCGCTGGGCCGCGCCGAACACCTTCGCCGCCTATCTCGAACTACAGCTGGATGAGCCGGCCGTCACGGTCACGATTCAGGGCGAATCGGCCGAGTGGGTGCGGAAGGCCTTGCGAGATTCCGATCCCGACAGCGTCATTGGCCAGCTTGAGTTCGTCTACTTCCGACTGAATCCAGGCGGCGGCAGCGCGCCCGTGCTAGCCCAGATGGCGAGGTCCATGTCGTTGAAGGTGGGCGGCCTAACCGAAAATGTCGTGCACCGCTTCGACTGGACCAACACGCCCCAACAGCAACAGGTCTTCCCGCCGCGGCAACAGCAGATATTTGCGGACCGAGGGCCTCGGCGGCTAGGTCCATCAATCCGCTCGAGCCGCCCACTCCGAGATCGGGCGATGGGCAACCGGGGCGGATTCGGCGGAGGAGCGGGGGAGGCGGCAGGCATGGCCAGGCCGCCGGCCGATGCGGAGGCCATGGAGCCGCGCCCTGGGGAAGCCTGGGCCCCCACAGAGGCCCCGGGAGTCTACATCCAACCGGGCGCGCAGCGCTATCCGGTGGCGAGAACCGCGTCCGACGTCCCGGAGTTCGGGATTGGCGGCGACCAGCCCATCGAGATGTATGCGGGCGTGGATCAAGTTGCCAATACCGACGGAGTTCTGACGCTAGGCTACTACACCAGCCCGCTAGGCCGCCAGGAAGTTGACGTCCTCAGCGGCGACGGAGATGTCGTGGCGCGGCTGAGATCCGGTCCAGCCTCACGCGATGGCGAGGCGATGGCCAGTTGGCGCCTGCCGAAGGCCGTCGAGCCGCCAATGGACTACGCTTTCCGCGTCCGCAACACGCTCGACACGCCAACGGGCTCGCATATCGCCGAGACGCTCGTGCCGGTCCTAAGAGACGACCCCAACGAGCCTGGGGATGTCGTCGCCCCAACGGTCGCGCCGACCGCCGCGCTGGCGGTGGCCGAGCTTTCAGTCGATGGCGACCTCCTGAACGTGCGCGCTGAGGTGCCGCCGATCTACCTTGGTCGCGAGCGCATCACGCCGAAACTGCACGTCCGCATCACAGACCACCTCGCCGAGGTCGTGAAGACCATCGAGCCCACGCCGCCGGAGGGCGATGGGAGCTACATCTTCGCCTGGGATTGCACGAACCAGGACGATGAGCGCGTGGACGACGGCAGATACCTTCTGAGGCTCGCCACCGGCAGCGAATCACTCAGCGGCACAGCCCGCTCGGAACTGCGCTACTGGGTTGACGTGCCCTTGGCCAAGACTGACGAGCGACTCTCCTTCGGCGAGGCCGCAACGGGCAACGTCCCGAGCAAGATAATGGGCACCATGCCCGGGACGCTGAGCCTCGGAGCGGATGAGCCCGCCAAGATTGCCTACTGGTTACTTGAGGCGGGACGCATGCAGATCTCGATCATCGATAGCGACGGACGCGTGGTCCGCCACCTCATCGATGAGGACCAGGCGAAAGGCGACCACGAGACTGAGTGGGATGGTACGGATGACGCGGGCCAGCCGATGCCCGACGGCGCTTACACCATCCACCTCGAGCAGAACACCGAAGGCGACACGGTCTGGGCGACGATCACCGTGGAATCGCGCAGGGCCGAGTAGGCCTCCTATCGTCTCAACCGACTGCCAACGAGCGACCGGGCCTAACGCCCGGTCGCTCGTCGTTCTGTCCCGATGGCAATAACCGTGCAACGCCCGAGGCGTCCATCAACACGCCGAACCAGAAGGGGTTGACACGCGTGGTGGCAGACCGAGGCACGTGCCCGCAGTGTGGCGAGGCCGTCTACACATCCGATGACCAGTGCATGTCGTGCGGCGCGGCGCTCGACGAGTCCTCCGCGCCGCCGCCCGAACCGCCGTCTGACGCGCTGCCGGAGTCACCCCCCAAGCCCACGCTGCGCCACCGCGAGGCGATTCAGAAGCAGTGGTACCACCGAGCTGTCGAGTCCTTCGGCCCCGCGTGGGACATCTTCCCATGGACAGGGCTGGTCTTCTTCGCGCTCCTGGGGATACTCGGCTTCGGGGGGGGGCGCCCGACGCGATCAAGGTCATCATCGGCGCGCTCTGGGTCATCTGGTACGTCGCGTTCTTCGCGTGGCTGATCGTCGACGTGCGCTACTTCGAGGAGGAGTGGTACTGGATACCTATCGGCTGGGCGTGCTGTGGCTACCCAATCGTGTTCATCATCTACTGGTTCCGCACGCGTTGAGCCGCACGGACGATGCCGTCGTGGCGGACGTCTGTCGTCGTGGCTGGGTCACGCCGCTTGAGGTAGGGGTGGTGGGCTGGCGAAGAGCTGGACGGTGGGGGGCATTTCTGGGCTGAGCTGAGTTAGCGGGATGTCTGGTGAGGCTGCCTGTTTGCCTGCAAGTGCTGCTTGCCTATGAAGATGGTCTGCATACGCTGCGTGGACGCCATCCGCATGAGCGGCAACCGGTAGGTCTGGGGTGGCCGGAGCCGGGATAAGTCGCGCGCCGCCTGCATCGCGCAATGGCAGCGTGGGCACCGGGTCGACCGATGCGCCGACGCTCTCGACAAAGAACGATAGAGCGACAATAAACGCGACGCCGACGCCGCGAATCTGGAGCGGCCCATACCTGGCGGAGGCAACCACGGGCTCCTCGTCGGCCGGGACCGGCTGCGCCTCGCTTGCGGCGATCGCGGATACGCGATCCATAATGCTGACGGTGGCTTGTTCGAAGTATGCCTCGCCCGGGTCTTGCTCCTGTTCCTGGGCAAGCATCGCTCTGACCTGCCAAGCGGCTTCCCACGCCTGGGCACAACCTTCACAGCGGCTCATATGGCTCCTGAGTCCCTCGTCTGCGTCTTCCTCCAGGTCACCACTGAGCACATCCTGCATGAGCTCATCTGCTTTTAGGCAGGTCATTTTAGATCCTGCTCCCCTCTTCGACATAGTCGCGAAGTTCTTCCCGCAGGCGCATGCGCGCCCGGTGCAGTGTTGACTTGACAGCGCCTTCGCTGCACTGCATCAGTTCCGCGACCTCGGTTATTTTCAGTCCCTCTACTTCAAACAGCACCAAAGCGGCGCGCTGCCGGTCGGGCAGGCGGCTGATAGCGTCTTGGAGTTCGCACCGCAACTCGCCGTTCTGCGTGTATTTCTCAGGCATGACGGCGGCGGTCGCCGGGGCAGTCTCCAGGCGCGTGTCTTCTACGTGTTCCCACGCGACGCGGTGCTCTCGCTTCGCGCGACGCTGCCGATCGAGGCAGAGGTTAGCCGCGATCGTGTACAGCCAGTTGGAGAACGGGCGCTTGAGGTCGAAACGACGCAGGTTCGTGTAGGCGCGCACGAACGTCTCTTGGAGGACGTCGTCCGCGTCTTCGTGCTTCTGGGTCATGCGATACGCGAGGCTATAGATCCGCCGGCGGTGCCGCTCGACCAGCTCTTCGAAGGCTCGCAAGTCTCCCGCCTGCGCTCGGGCGACCAACGAGCTGTCTTTGCCCAACATAATCATCGCCCCTCTGCGTTACGCCGCTTTCTTGGGGTAGTACGTCAGAACCCCGAAAAGGTTTGCTGCCCCCCGAAGTTTTTTTCATCGCCCATCCATCAGCCGCGTGGCAACGGGCTTCCAGCCCGTCGGCCGTCCGCCGTCTCGTAGCATGAGCTTCCCAGCTCATGCAGCCTCGCCTTCCGCCCCCCGTTCCGCCGCCGTCAGCAGATCAGTCACCCCTACCAGACCGAATCCCGATAGCCGGCGGTCATTCGGCGAGCCGAGTGAAGGCCATTCCCTCGCAGCGCAGTTCCACGGTGAAACTGGCCAACTCAGCCTGGTTGGCAGTCGAGACGACTTCGTAGACGAAGGGGGTGAGACCTGACAGGGCCACCCGCGCCAGCGCGGTCTTCATGTCCGGAGCCAGGAAGGTGATGACGCCATCGAACGCCTGCGGGTTGGCCCCTAGTTTCATAGCCTGGTCGAACCACGCCTGCCACGACGCCGAATCCGCCGTCGAGATGGTCAGCTTGATATTGGGGATCTCGACCTTGGTCGGATGGAGCGCGGGTTCCCGGAACTGGCCGACCTCATCCTTGGTAACCGCCTGCTTCCAGGTGAACGAGTCGATCTTCGACACGAGATCGCAAGGGAAGTCCCCGACTTCAATCCGGAAGTTGGAGCAGAGCCACTGCTTGCGTCGGTCAGCACCTTCGCCCTTGATCGTCTGGCCCGTGCCCGGCCCGGAGATCATCTTCTCGGGGGCGAGCTTGACGGTCATATACGCGGGGTCCTTGCTCGATCCGTCCAGCTCCGGGAAGGTCACCTCTACGATGCGGGCGTCGCGGAACTCGCGGACGCTCTTCGACTGCATATCGAAGTCGACAGCGTGAATCTGCCCGGTCCTGCGGGCAAACTCGCCATCGAAGGCCATTTCAATCCACTCATAGAAGGCCTCGGACATGCCCATGCCGACGTCGATGGCGACGGGCTTGATGGCGAGTAACTTGGCGTTCCTCCTCAGCGTCCTGCGTGGGCCTAGATCGTGGGTCGCGGGATCCGTTCGGACGATCCCGCCGGACACGGACTTCAGAAACCCCATCACCTCGCCATCCATCAGAAGGGCGAACCGCCCGCCCGCGTAGGAGGACGCCTGCCCCGAGACGGTCGCGCGCTCGGGCGCCCGTCGCCCCTGCACGTAGGCGAATGTCGAGATGAGAATAGCCCCCACCACAACCGGCCAAGTGCGCCAGAATCGGTTTCCCATTGCAGATCCTCCTTGCACTCCAGGCTCGCGCTCAATGGGCGGATGAGTCGCCACCACCCACCTTGCTCCTTCCAACACCTGCGGGACTCGGATTGCCCATGTCAAGATGGGTAGCCAGTCCGTTGGTTGAACAGTCGGCCATTGGTTCCACTGGTCCGTCGGCCGTCCGCCGTCTCGTAGCATGAGCTTCCTAGCTCATGCAGCCTCGCCTTCCGCCGCTGCCTTCTCCGCCGCCGAAAGCCTATTCGCCAGCACCAGCGCAACCAACGGAAGCAGCGGACATAGACCGATGAGACTGGTGGACGCGTAGGCCTGAGTCGCCCCGAACGCGAGGTCATATAGACTCGCCCCCGGGGCCATCCGCGCAAGAAGGCCAAGCCACCAGGATGCCGCCGACATCAACCACAAACCCGATCAGCGCCCCCTTCCAGAGGCGCCCACGCCGCCCGTCGGCCGCCCGCCCGAGCCAAAGCCCGAATGCCGCGCTCACGATCCCCATCGCCACCATCTCGGCAACCACTTGACCTGGCACATACAGACTGAGGGGCCAAAACGGTGGCCACACGCTGAGCACTGTCGCGAGAGGCACGAGACCGCGCGCCACGCCCATTCCAAGGCCCCACCTCAGCCAGCGTGGGATGCCCGGCGCCATCCTGTCAGACATCATCGCGCCGAGGCCAAGCAACCCACCGGCCAAACACGCCGGTGCGACCGTCATGAACAGGATGCTCGGCGAAACGCCCGATGCGCCAGCGAACTGAGCCGCCGAAACCACTCCAGCCACCAATCCCGCTCCCGCGCACCAGACAGGCGTCACCCACGGCAGCGCCGCCGAGCCCTCCGCCTCCGCTCGCCCAGTCATCGGCGGCGGCGGCAGCTCAGCCCCCGCATCGTGCCTATCGGTCATGCCTGCCGTCCTCCCCGGCGTTACCCCCGACGTCAGCCCTGCCGTCACCCCTGACGTTACCCCCGTTCTCTCGTCCCCGTCAACTCTCACACTCCCCAAGACTACCCACGCCCTTGGGAATCGGTTATAATCGCGTGTCGTACGTGCGAGCGATGCGAGTGGATGCGACTCCACTCCGCAGATATGGGTGGGAGCAAGATGCCGAGACAGTTTCCGATGACGGAGCAGGGCAAGCAGGACATGGCGAAGCAACTCGAGGCGCTCAGAGATAAGCGCCTGGTCATCGCGCAGCAGATCAAGGAAGCACGCGCGCTGGGTGACCTCTCTGAGAACGCGGACTACGATGAGGCCAAGTACCAGCAGGCCATGAACGAGGGCCAGATCGCCGAGTTTGAGGTGATTCTCAACAACGTTGAGATCGTCTCTGACGTTTGCCAGGACGGCGACTGCGCGGGGCTGTTCACAACGGTCACGCTGCTGGACATGGACTATGATGACGAGTTCGAGTATACGATCGTGCCGCCGTTCGAGGCCGACCACCGGGGCGGGCTGATCTCGATGGATTCACCCATCGCCGAGGGTCTGATGGACAAGAGCGAGGGCGATGAGGTCGCGATCGAGACACCCGGGGGCACGACGAACCTGCGCGTTCTGGGCTTGCGCCCTCGCGACGCCAAGTAGCCGCTGCACTGCCGTTCGGAGGGGCCGAATGGGGGATGTTCGTGGCGCAGGCATTCCTGCCTGCGGTCGTCCCATCCGGCCCGTCGCCACGAAGACGCACTACCAAGCCAACGAAGGGACCAACCGCGATGAAGCTGAGTTTCATGACTTGGGCGTGTCCGGATTGGGATATCAACCAGATCATCACCGGCGCCATTCGATACGGATACGACGGCGTCGAGCCACGAGTAGAGGCGAAGCAGAAGCACGGCATCGACTTGGAGTTGAAGAAGAAGGACCGCAAGGAGATCCGGCAGCAGTTCGAGGACTGCGGCTTGGATATCAGCTGCCTGGCGACATCGCGGACATACTCATCCGCCGACGCCTCCGAGCGCGCCGAGAGCGTCGAGTTGACGAAAAAGTACGTCGACCTCGCCGCTGACATGGGCTGCCCGACCATCCGCGTGTTTGGCGGAGGCCTCCCCGAAGGCGTGGAGCGGCCCGACGCGCACAAGTACGTTGCTGAGTGCCTGCGCGAGTGCGGCGAGCATGCCAAGTCCCGCAAGGTGTTCGTTTGCCTGGAGACGCATGATTCCTTCAGCCGGGCCGAGCACTGCGTGGAGACGGTGAAGCTTGCCGACCACCCCAACGTGCAAATCGTCTGGGACTTCATGCATCCATTCCGCGCTGGCAACTCTCATGCAGAGGCGTTTGAACTGGTGAAACCATACGTGAAGCACTGCCACGTTCACGACGGCTCCCTGCCGGAGGGTCCGAGCGGCCCCGTCTCGCTCGCGCTGATGGGCGACGGCGACATTCCGCACGACGAGCCGGTGAAGCTGCTGGCGTCGATCGACTTCGAAGGCCATCTCTCGGGCGAGTGGATCAGCTTCCTTCCCGCCGACGAGGTGCTGCCACACGACGCGCGGATGCTCCGGATGTACATCGAAGAGGCCTAGAGATACGAGGGCGGGCCGGATGGCGGCTGTCGCCCGTGCCCGTCGTAGGTCGGATCTCCAGATCCGACGCTGTAATCCGTTCCCGCCGGCGTAGGACACGGCCGTGTCGGATCTGGAGATCCGACCTACGGGAGGACGTGTGGCGAACCGCACAGCAGACGGGCACCACCGGCGCACCCGCCACCTGCCCCACTGGGAGGAACCTGGGGCCACGTATCTGCTGACGTTCTGCGTCAAACGAGGCGTACCCGTTGACCTGACCCACCCCGGTCCGGGACGCATCGTTGTCGACGCGCTCCGCCACTTCGACGGTGAGCGTTACTGGCTGTACGACTACACGGTGATGCCAAACCACGTGCATGCCATACTCAAGCCCGTACCCGCGGACGGGAAGATGGAGCCGTTGTGGCGGATCACGCAGAGCCTCAAGAAATGGACGGCCAGACGAATCAACAGGGCACTGGGACGCAACGGCGCGCTGTGGCAGGACGAGACCTACGATCGCATCATTCGGGACGAGCGGGAATATGTGATACGATCTGAGTACATCCTGCAGAATGCCCACACGAGCGGGCTGATCGACGACCCGACGCAGTGGCCTTGGTGGGGACGGGGTTCAGGGCCATAGCGTGCGTTGGCACCAACGCGCGACCCGTAGGTCGGATCTCCAGATCCGACGCCGTTCGCAATGCGCAACCATGTCGGATCTGGAGATCCGACCTACGGGGGCGCCACCCATCCCTGTCCCGCCGCATCGCCCTGGAACCGGAGACCTGCATTGGTCACTTCTGATACGCCTGACGCGCCAACCCCGGACGTCTCCCAACCCGCGCCCGACCCGAGCGTCCACATCTACGGCCTGACCAAACGTTTCGGCGAGCATGTGGCCGTGGACAATCTGTCGTTGATGGTCATGCCGGGCGAGTTCTTCGGCTTTCTTGGCCCAAATGGCGCGGGGAAGACGACCACGATCCGCATGTTGGTCGGTCTGTTGAAACCCGATGCGGGCGACGTCGTCATCGCGGGGCATCATCTGTCACACGATCCAGCCGGTCTGAAGGCGTCCATTGGACTTCTGCCTGAGGAGCTGAACCTCTACGAGCGCCTCACGGCGCGCGAGTTCATCCAATTCGCGGGGACAATGTACGGCCTCGCCGGCGACGAGGTCCGGGCGCGGACGGAGGAACTCCTGCAGCTACTGGAGTTGGATGACCACGCGAACAAGATGATCGTGGACCATAGCGCCGGCATGAAGAAGAAGACGGCGATGGCCGCCGCGCTGATCCACAACCCGCGCGTGCTCTTCCTCGACGAGCCCTTCGGCGGCGTCGACGCCGTCTCATCGCGCGGCATCCGCCACATCCTCGATCAGCTCATCGAGCGAGGGACAACAATCTTCTTCTCCTCGCACATCCTCGACCTGGCCCAGCGGCTGTGTACTCGCGTGGGCATCATCCACGAGGGCATGCTCAGAGCCGTCGGAACGCTGGACGAGCTGCGAGAAGCCGCGGGGCTCGCCTCCGACGCATCGCTTGAGGATGTCTTCCTGGCGTTGGTTGGGGCTGCCCCCGATAAGGACGAGTTGAGTTGGATCTCATAGGCCCGATCATTCTCCTCAAGCTGCGTCTGACGTTCCGCCGGACGCGGGGTGCGTGGCAGGTCGTCGGCATGTTGCTGATGCTCCTGTTCTTCATCCTGCCCGTCGGCGTGGGCGGAGGCCTGTTCACGTTCTTTGGGCTGCAGGAACTCGTCGGGTCCGGACGCAAAGAGCTGCTGCACTTCGTGTTGGGCGCGATGTGGATGTTCTGGATCGTATTCCCCATCATTGGGTTCAGCCTGAACCAATCGTACGACCTCACCAAGCTGTTCATCTACCCAATCCGCCGGCCGGTTCTGTTCTTCGCGAACGTGCTCGCCTGCATCGTCGATCCGACACTGCTGATCCTCCTGCCCTCCCTCGGCGTGATCGTCTACCACCACTCCCCCACTCCGACCGCGGGCGCCGTCGCCGTCCTGGCGGTGACGATCTTCATCGTGCAAACCATCGCGCTTAGCCAGGCCCTGCTCTGGGCGCTGATGAACGTGCTCCGCAGCCGACGCATCCGCGACTGGGCCATACTGCTCGGCCCGCTCATCGGGTTGGGATTCTACGTCATGCCGCAGATCATGATCCGGCGATCGCGCGGCTTCAGATCGTTCGAATCGCTGCTCGATTGGGAGCCATCGACCTACTTCGGCTACCTGCCGCCGGGCCTCGCGGCGCATGCCATGAACGCAGCGGAGCGGGGCGCGTACCTTCTCGCGGCGGGCTACCTGCTGGCGTGTCTCGCGTGCCTTGGGGCGACGATCTGGCTCGGGGCTTACGTGCTTGGGAAACTGCATTCTGGGGAGATCGGCGGGTCGCCCACCAAGACCGCGAAGGAGAAGGAAGACGCCCCGCCTAGGCTCTTGCAGCGCGTGGCCCTGACGCCTCTAGGCGTGATGGCCCTGAAAGAAGCGCGTTATTACTGGCGCGACCCGCGCCACAAGGCCATGCTCATCATCCCGCTGTTCCCGCTGGCGTGGGTATATGTCATGTCGCGCAACCAGATGGGAGGCGCGTTCACGTCGCCGGTCTCGGGGACGGTCTTCGTGGCGATGATGGTGTTGATGAGCTTCTCGCAGCTCTTCCACAACATCTTCGGGATCGATCGCGAGGGCCTGAGACTCCTGTTCGTCACCCCATGCAGCCGCGAGAAGATCCTGATGGGCAAGAACGCGGCAGCGGTTGCCGTAGCCGGCCTGACCACATCGGTCGCAACGCTCGTCGGCAGCCTCGCGTTCAAGCAACCGGCCCTGGGGCTCGCGATGGCCCCCGTCATATTGGCATCGGCCATCATCTTCGCGGCCATCGGCAACCTCACGTCGGTCTTCTTCCCGATGCGGATGACGCGCAAGGGCGAGAACCCCTTCACCAGTTCGTCGAGCAAGGGCTGCATGGCGGCCCTGGTCGGGATGGTGGCGATGTTGGTGACGATGATCGTGGCGGCGCCGATCGTGGCCGCGGTGGGGGTGGCGCTGGCTTTGCACCAGCCGTGGATCTTCGCGATTGCCATTCCCGGCTCGTTCGCCTACGCCGTGGCGGTGTACATGGTGCTGCTGAAGAAAGTCGCCAGTCCCGCGCTCATGACGCGCGAGACGAACATCCTCGAAGAGTGCCTCACTGGCGAGCCCACCTGAGCATCCCGCGGAACGCGTCGAGGCTCGCCTCGCGCCCGGCCGAACCGCGGACCTCCAGGTACATCGGCGCGTGACGAAGCTGCCCCGCGCGCCAGGCCCAGAGGAACGAACTGAACGAGATCAGCGGGCCAAACGCGCTCTCGATCGGCTGGTGATTCGCGAGCGCCCCGTCGGTCAGCACTACCTGGTGCACGTGGTAACCGACAATCTCATGCCCGACGCGCTCGTACCAGGCGCTGAGCGTGAACTCCGATGAGTAAGGCGCGTTGTTCCGAGCGTGTCCGACATCTAGCAGCATCCCGACCTCCGCGCCATCCAGCCGCGCTCTGACCTCCGCAATCCACGCCAAGCACTCGT
This sequence comes from uncultured Armatimonadia bacterium, assembly GCA_964555935.1. Lineage (GTDB taxonomy): Bacteria > Armatimonadota > Zipacnadia > Zipacnadales > VGFC01 > CAZKUN01. Next base: position 27,732 of record CAZKUN010000079.1, read on the forward strand.
CGGGCAGATAGCCGAATCCGCGCTCATCGGAATCCGGCTCGCCTCGGTTCATGTGCAGGTTCTCGATACCAATCGTGAGGCCCGCCTCCGCCGCCGGCGCCAGTTCGCGAGCGAAGAAATCCGAGAACCCGTGCCATGCCTCAGACCCGTGCCGCATCAGTCCCACCGGGACTCTCGGCACGTGAACGGTCAGCGCATCGGCGCCAACCGCCAGAGCTGCCTCCAGCGAATCTCGCCATGCCTGAAGCTCCGTCGCATCGCCATGAAGACTCGCCCAGCCAACGTTCGGCATGTGCCACGAGAGCGTCTCCCCGCCCAAGTCACGCCACGCCGCAACCGCGTCCATCAGCTCCGGCCTCGGGATCTCCGCCGCGGACGCCCGCAGCTCCACGCGTCGCACCCCTAGCTCGCGAGCCTGCCTCAACCCGTCACACCCATCCCCCATGCACGAGATCCCGAGCAGGCTAAGAAACTCATCCCGCTCCGCATCCGCCCATGTCGATGCGTCGCCCTCGGGCCAACCAATGTCGCGCCGACTCCACGCCCCCCCGCGCGACTCGAGCACCATCGCGGCAGGCGGCCCACCGATGGCCTTGTCAGGATCCAGCCCCCGCGTTTGGTGCGCGACGGCGCTGCCCACCGGGAACGTCGCGTCGCGATGCCGATGGCCGACGACGATCATGTCGACCGGACGCTGGCGCGCCCAAGCATCCAGCCACGCCGCGCTTTCCGCGTCGAGCGTCTCAGGCGGCATGTGAGTCACGAGCACCGTGCCCTCCGCGCAATCCTGATCCAGACGCTCTCGATCCGCAAGCGCAATGGCGCCCGGTGATGAATCGGCAACGACTACACGAATCCCGGCAGTGAAACTGAGGGGAGTGAGAAGGGTCTCAGCAACGGCATCCGCCTCATCGGCGGAACGCAAGTCAGAGTTGCCGGGGGTGATAAGGAACGGCAGTCCCGTGGCATCGAGCCGCGCCCGAAACCTGCGCGCCGCGTCCGCTGATCCGCACGCCGTGACGTCTCCGGCGACGACGATCAGGTCGGCGTTCGCGACGACGACTTCACCGAGCGCCCACTCCAGGGCCGCCCACTGAGCGGCCGACGGAGATCGGGGCAGGTGCATGTCGGCGAGCACCGCGATGGTGGCGGCCATGCACGGTCCTTCCTACAGCATGTACCGCGCGATGTCTTGATCCTGCACCAAGTCCTTGAGCTTGTCCTGGACATACCCGTCGTCGATCAGGACCTTCTTCTCGTCCGACTCCGGCGCCTCAAAGGAGAGATCCTCAAGCAGGCGCTCCATCAGCGTGTAGAGTCGCCGCGCGCCGATGTTCTCGCTGCTGTCGTTCACCTCGCGGGCGAGCTTCGCCAGGCCCGCGATGGACGACTCGTCAAACTCCAACTCCACGCCCTCCGTGCCCAGGAGTGCCGTGTACTGGGTCACCAGCGAGCCCTTCGGCTCGACGAGAATGCGCTTGAAGTCCTCCTCCGTGAGGCTCTTCAGTTCGACCCGAAGAGGGAAGCGGCCCTGCAGTTCGGGGATGAGGTCGGCCGGCTTGCTGACGTGGAACGCGCCGGCGGCGATGAAGAGGATATGCTGCGTGCTGCACGGGCCGTATTTCGTCTGGACTGTGCTGCCCTCGACAATCGGCAGAATGTCGCGCTGCACGCCCTCCCGGCTCACCTCGGGGCCATGGCCGCCTTCGCGACCGGCGACCTTGTCCAGCTCATCGAGGAAGACAATACCCGTCTGCTCCGCGCGCTCAATTCCCTCGCGAGCGACCTCGTTCGGGTCGACGAGGTTGCCGGCTTCCTCCATGACGAGCAGCCGACGGGCCTCCGCGACGGTGGTTTCCTTCGTCGCCTTCTTGCTTGGGAACATGCCGCCGAGCATATCCTGCAGGTTCACGCCCATCTCTTCCATGCCCGTCCCCGACCAGATCTGGAAGCTCTTGTTCGCGCTCTCATCGACCTCGACGGTAACCGGCTCGTCTTCCAGCTCTCCGGCGGCGAAGCGCCTCTCCGTCAGCCGTAGGTTGGCCTCTTCCTGGCGTTTCTTGGCTTCGCGCATCTCGCGCTCGACATCGCTCTCGGGCTCGGGCGGCGCCACCGTCGCGGCGGCGGGAGTTTCGAGCATGCCGCTGAAGATATTCGCCAGCGGCGTCGACGCGGCCGCGGGCTCGATCCCCGCCTCCTCCTGACGGCTGCGGATCAGCAAGTCGAGAAGGCGACGCTCGGCGGCTTCCTCCGCGATGGGCTGCACCTCTTCGAACCGCTCCTGCTCGACCATGCGAATCGACAGCTCAACGAGGTCGCGGATCATGCCCTCGACATCGCGCCCGACGTAACCCACCTCGGTAAACTTGGTCGCCTCGACCTTGATAAACGGAGCGTTAGCGAGGTTGGCGAGCCGGCGCGCAATCTCCGTCTTCCCGACGCCCGTCGGGCCGATCATGAGGATGTTCTTGGGGATGACTTCGTCCCTGAGATCATCGTCGAGTTGCTGCCTGCGGAAGCGATTCCTGAGCGCGATCGCGACGGCTTTCTTGGCGTCATCCTGACCTACGATGTGCTTGTCCAACTCGCCGACTATCTGGCGTGGGGTAAGCTCGTCGAGCACTATAGCACCTCTACAGTGATGTGATCATTCGTGTAGACGCAAATCTCCGAGGCGGCCTTGAGGGCGGTCTTGCAGATCTCGTCAGCGGGTATCTCGGTGTGGCGCAGCAGCATCCGCGCCGCGGAAAGGGCGTACCCGCCGCCAGACCCGATGGCAACGACCTCCTCGTCCGGACGGATCAGGTCGCCCGTGCCCGAGACGATGAGCAGATCGTTGGCGTCGCCCACGATGAGCATGGCCTCGAGCCGGCGCATCATGCGATCGGTGCGCCAGTCCTTCACCAGTTCAAGACAGGCCCGCTGCAGGTTGCCGCTGTACTCCTCGAGCTTCACTTCCAGCCTCTCAAACAACGCGAGCGCATCGGCGGCGGCTCCGGCATAGCCGGCGAGAACCTTGTCGTCGCCCATGCGGCGGACCTTCTGGCTGGTGCTCTTAAAGACCGTATCACCGACCGTGACCTGCCCATCGCCCCCCAGCGCTAGCACTGAGTCGCGTCGCACTGCAACGATGGTCGTTGCGCGGATCTTCGGCGAATGACTCTCGGCTTCCATGTGGTTACCCCTCGGTCGACAGCGGGTGGGCCTTCTGGTAGCTCTCGCGCAAATGTCTGAGACTCACGTGAGTGTAGATCTGCGTGCTGCTGAGGCTCTCGTGCCCCAGGAGCGACTGAACGCTCCGCAGATCGGCCCCGGCGTCGAGCAAGTGCGTCGCAAAACTGTGCCGGAACGAGTGCGGCGTCGCGGGCTGGGCGGTCTCGGCGGCCAGGACGTACTTCCTGACCAGGTTGCGCACGGCGTTAGTCGTAATCCGACGACCCGTCTTGCTCAGGAACAGACCGGTCTCCTCCGAAGCCTGCGCGTTGCCCTGTATCAAGAGGGGGCGACCGGCTTCGACGTAATCGCGGAGCGCGGCTTGGGCGGGCGCGCCGAAGAGGATCGTGCGCTCCTTCGACCGCTTCCCGAGCACGCGAGCCGTTCGCTTCTCAAGCTGCAAGTTCAGAAGATCTATCCCGCACAGCTCGCCCACGCGCGCCCCGCTGGCGTAAAGCAATTCAAGCACCGCGCGGTCGCGCTTCCCCATGGGTGTCGATGTATCAGGCGCCGCCAGTATCTCCTCAACCTCCGCACGGTCTAGTACGGGCGGTAGCCGATTTGGTTTCTTCGGAGCGCGAGCCAGACTCGCGGCATTGAACGACACGTGCCCCTCGCGAGCGAGGTACCGGAAGAATGCTTTGAGCGCCGCCAACCGCGCCGAGATCGTGCTCGGCGCGTATTGGGCGCGTGACATGTGCGCGAGGTACCGACGCATAACGGCGTAATCAACGCTCGCCCAGTCGAAGGCGCGCTCCTCACCGTACATGGCCGCGAGATAGTCGGCAAACTGCTGCACTGCCACTGAATACGATGCGAGGGTCCGCTCCGAGCAATGGCGGACATCAGCCAAGTAAGACAGGAAAGAATCGAGGTGCTGATGAGACACAGTCGTCTCCCGAGTGCGATGTTGGCTGCGATGATTGCCGTCTGCCTAAGACTAAGGCTTTTCGCCCAAAGAGGGCAAGCTCCTTGTGCGGCTCATGTGATCGGCCATTCGCAGCACGGTCTCGAGAGCCGGCATGACTCGACCGCCCATCACGACCAGATCTCCCCAGATACAGAAGATGCAAGGCCACGCGTGGAGGCCCGGCGAATGGGCGGCGGGGGATGGAGACCGGAAGTCTGGTATGAAGACGGCGACATGCTCGGTGACGACGGCCCTTTTCGTATTGCTCGCCGCGTGGGCGGCGTGTGACGGTGGCTCTCCCACGCGCGACCCCGAGAGGTTCTCGTATGACTGGCGGGATCTGAAGTTCACGTGCCCCCTGCTCTACGACGCGTCCGCGGGGCCCGTCTACGGGACCAACGGCAGGTTTCGCTGGGCTGGAAATTTCGTGGCGCTGCAATCCCTTGAGGACTACAGACAGGGCAAGTCGCGAGACTACATGGGCAATCCCGGAGGGCACAACGGCATCGATCTGGGCATGCACTGGGGGTTCCACGCCAACGACCGCGCCATGGTCGTGGCCGCCGCCGGCGGCTGGCTCCGCGTGTTGCGCGACGGTCAGAACGATCACATCGGCGGCACTGATCTGCCCGAGGGGTTTGTGCACTGGTTGGTCCACGCGAAGAAGGAGGACGGCAGCGATCGCGATGGCAGCGGCAACTGCGTCTACCTCGAGCACCCTAACGGTTTCATCACTCAATACGCCCACCTGAAGAACGGTGTGAAGGGAGTTCTCCGGGGGCGGAAGGTCGGCGACTGGATCCCAAAGGGCACGCTTCTGGGCCACGTCGGCAGCTCGGGGGCGTCGAGCGGGCCGCACCTTCACTTTGGGGTCTACTCCGGCGCGGAATCGGTGCAGAAGCGTCCCCAGGTGTTTCACCCGACGAGCAGGACCGACGAGGGGCTCACCAGATTCAGCCGCATCAACAGCGAGCATGGCGTTTTCGTCGAGCCCAACATGCCCGACCCCGTGACGGGTGAGACGATGTGGGAGACCGAGTCGGACGTGCTGTTCTACCGTGACAGTGGTCCGTACGGGCTCTATGATCTGGCCGTGTCGGGTGAGTACATCCGGGCTGAGAACCCGGCCGACGACGTAACGCGCGTGCCCATCGAGGCGGTCGTACATCTGCATGCCTATGTCCTCGGATCCCAGGGCGAGACGCGCGTGAGGATCATCCCTCCCGCTCCCCTGGATCCGCTGGAACTTCCCGAGGGCGGAGGCGAGCGCACCTTCCGCCCGTCCATGCCTGGCAGGCACGTCATCGAGACCAGATTGCGCCGCGGACCGGACGCCGAATGGCGGGTAGTGGACTCAAGGAACTTGGACGTCTTTGCCGACTACGCGACCATCTCGTTTCGGGCCCTTCCCAGCGACAAGTGGGGTGGGGCAGCCATCGAGACAAGCGAATTCTCCGACCGGTGGGAGACGATGGACCGCGCGATGCTGGCCGTAGGTGATGACGGAGAGGACCGCATGATCCGCTCCGCGATGGCGTTCGACACGTCGGCGCTTCCCAACCGTGCGAAGATCCTCTACGCGACACTCTCGCTGAAGACCAAGCGCGTCGAGAACATCTATCCCGCGCAGGCCCTGGGCCGCCTCTACGCAGACCTTTCCCGGCGTCAACCAGCGTCCGTCTTATCCCACGACCCCCTTGCGGCAGTGGAGGCGGCGCAGATGAATGCGGCCCGGTTTCCCGGCCAGCGTTCAAGAGGCGTCATCCCCCCGCGCGGCCTGGCCGAGATCAGCAAGAAGGGCCTGACGCTTGTGCTCCTGCGCATGGAAGTCGACGACAACGACAACAATCTGCCCGACATGAAGGAGTTCCATTTCGATCCCGCTGATCCCGAGTCGCTTCCCGAGTTGACAGTCTACTACAGGGCTCCCGCGGCCCGTCGGCCGAGGCTCGTGAACGTGGCCCAGGGCAAGAAGGCCAGGCAGAGCACGGTGGACTGGGAGGGTCAGCCGAAACGAGCGGTGGATGGAAATACGGACGGCAACTACGGGGGCAAGTCGGTGACCGCGACCACGGCCGAGCCCGAGCCCTTCTGGGAGGTCGATCTTGGCCGCGTCTACGATGTCGAGCGTGTCGAGCTGTGGAACAGGACGGAGATGTGCCAGGATCGGCT
>CAZKUN010000080.1:0-30194 GCA_964555935.1 uncultured Armatimonadia bacterium
ATTCTATCAGAAGATCGCGCTGATGTAGCTCTTACCAGCTAGGCGGCGGATCACGGATCGTCGCCAGCTTACGCAGGAGGCCAGTTCATGAGACTCGCAATCGCCTTACTCATCGTCACCGCACTACTCCTTCCGCTCGTGGCCGCCGGCTGTGGCAGCGCTACCGGAGAGGGGAGCGGCATCGGCGGGCTGTTCGACCCCGATAACGGAGACCCAGGGATTCCGGGCACCGGCCCGACCGCGCCTCCCGGACAAGGCGGAGGCACCACGAATCCTCCGGGTCCTCCCAACCCGCCGACCACGCCGGATCCCGGCACAGATCCGGGCGGCCCGCCGCCCCCGCCGACGCTGTAGGCCGGCTGGTGCTAACGTAACCATGGAGACGGCGCCGCGGGATTGACCGCGCGCGCCGTCGTTCTGTTTTCCCGGGGGCGCGCCATGCAGCTTCATGTCTCTCAAGCTGACATCCTCAGCGGCTTGCGCGACTTGGGTCTCGGCGAGGGTGATACGGTCCTCACGCACTCGTCGCTGAAGTCCTTCGGCAATGTTGAGGGCGGCGCCGACGCTGTGATCGACGCGCTCGTGGAATGCGTCGGCCCGCGTGGTTGCGTCGTAGTGCCGACTCTCACGCTCGGCTCGAGCGAGAGCCCCGTGCGTTTCGATGTGGCCAACTCGCCATCGACATCCGGCTTGGTGACAGAGACCCTCCGCAAACGCCCCGAAGCCCGCCGCAGCCTCCACCCGACGAGTTCCGCCGCCGCGATTGGCTGGGCGGCTGATGAGTTGACGCGCCACCACCTCGACACGCCGTGTGGCCTGGTGTCGCCATACGGGCAGGTCTACCTGAGGGGAGGGTGGTGCCTGTTCATGGGGGCGACTTGGGGGAGCAACACCATGTTTCACGTCGCCGAGGAGATTGCGGGGCTCGAGTACCTGCGCTACGCGACATTCCCCGACGCGCGGCTCATCGACGAGACGGGCGTTGAACGCGTCGTCACCTTCCGCCGCTACAACTGCTACCAGACAGGCGTGAAGCGCGACCTCGTCGCGATGGGGCCTCGGTTCGAGGCGGCCGGCGCCGCGCGTCGAGGCAGAATCGGCCCGAGCGAGTGCATGCTCATTCGCGCGAGGGATGTTATCGACATCTCCCTCAAGGCGCTCGCGGACGAACTCGACAGCATCGTGACCTACGAGACTACTTGATCGCCTCGATGATCCGGATCACCTCAAGCTTCATCTCATTCCCATCGTATTCCGCTGGTGGCGTCCGCTGGTTGAGGGCGACGACGTCGGCGCGTAGTCGTCAGAAACCATCACGTGCCGGTCGCCCAGAGACCGAGAAGTTGTCTCATCGTCTCCTCGACGCGCAGCATCGTCGACTTCGACACCGCACCAAGCCTCCGTTGGAGTCGGCTGGTCGAGATGGAGCGCACGTCCTCGCACTTGATGAAGCCAGGTTTGCCGAGGCCCGCCTCCGGCGGGTCCACTCGGACATGGTGCGGGAAGCCCTTGTCCTTCGTGGTGAGCGGAAGGGCGATCACCAGGCCGGAGCGACCTCGGTTCCAGCGGTCGTGGGAGACAATGAGAGATGGGCGCGGGCCGCCCTGCTCGTGGCCGAGGGGCTGGCCAAAGTCCGCGTACCAGATCTCACCACGCAGAGGCGTCACTCCGTCCATTCGTCGGCCCCCAGGTCATCCATGAGCGTGTTCTCGGATAGCCGGCGCTCTTCAAGTTCCTCCGCCCAGGCGCCCGAGTCACCTTGCAGGCGGGCGTAGGCGGCGTCGGCCGCATCGAAGAACAGCTCGGCGCGGTACAACTCTAGAGCGTGGCGGATGACGTCCGCGATGGACTGCCCCGTGCTGGCCGCCGTATTCTTGAGTTCGTCCCGCAAGCTGTCATCCACACGAACAGACGTGCTGGCCATCGCTCTCACCTCCTGGAGTCCATTAAGTATACGTATCTGATTACACATCCGTCAACTAATCCGTCTACCTAATCGCCTCGATCATCCGGATCGCCTCAAGTTTCATCTCATTCGCATCATAGCCCGCTGGTGGCGTGCGTTGGTTGAGGGCGACGGAGTCGGTGAGATCTGTCAGCCACTGCTCCGCGCGGTCGGTCTCAGTGGGCTTGCGGTTTGCGTCGCGGTTGGCCGCGATGGTCTTCGATAGGGCGTTCAGCAGGTAGAAGTCCTCGGCGCCCTCACGGCAGCGCTCGAAGTGAACCGTTGGGTAGATGTCGTCGCGACCATAGCAGATCATCGACGTATCGGGTTCGCGGCCGTCGAGGTCGAAGAACTGGTAGCCGTGGAGGACGTTCAGGTGCCACTGCCAGCGCGCGGTGACGCCCTTGGCGTGTTCGCTCCACTGGTACAGCCCGAACGAGTAGCGCGTCCGGCCCTGGTTGTAGATGTGGACCTCTCGCCCAAGCTGCTCCGCCTCGGCCATGACCAAAGGACTGTGGTTGTTGAGGCTGCTCACCGCGAGCGCGCCAAAGAACCGCTGATGCCACAGCAGCATGTCGTCTTCGTCAGTGGGCCGCGAGTCGAAGTTGACCGAGTACGAGCCGCTCGGCTTCACCGTCTCGGGGAAGCGCTCGCAGACCTTGTCCATGATGCGCATGAAGGCAAGCTCTTCCTCGGCCTGCTCCCGCACCCGCGTCTCATCACACATCGCGTAGTAGATCACCGGCCAGTCGTTCTCGCGAGCATGGGCATCAACGACCTCCCACGCGCGCATGACGGCCGCCTCGTAGTCCAGCCCGCTGTCTTCCTCGACCTTGGCGCCCGTGGCTCCCTTGGTGTAGCGATCGTGCAGTCCCTGGAAGCGCAGCCCGCCGTAGCCGTTGATGGCCTTGTCGAAACCGTATTGCTTCAGCAACGCGAAGAACTCGTCGCACGTGCCGAAGTCGATCTGCGGAACGCCGAGCTGCCATCCCGTGATGCGCCAGCTTGGACCACCCGAGACGCCGTTCGCGCCATGGCTCTGCAGCAGGCGGAGCGTGTTCTCGAGCGCGTCGGCGCTCGTCCCTTCGGGGAGTAGCGACGCCGGCGGCATCAGGCCAAAGTAGCCCATGATGTAGTCGGTCTCGCGGTCGAGCGCGACGTCATGGACGCGGATGGTGAGGGGGGCGCGCAGCAGTTCATCGCCGCCTGGGCTCGTCATGACGAGATCGGCGATCGTCTCGCCGGCAGGAGTGTCCGCGTCGGTTGCGAGGGGCACCACCACAACGCGGGTAACGTCGGCGGGCATCTCGACCGTTTCGGTCATCCGGACCGTGTGGGGCCGCGTGCTATAGGCGATGGAGCCAAAGCCACGGCTCGTGCTATAGCGCACGACGCCCACCGGCATCGGCGCTCGCTGGCCCTCCACCTCAACGTGGAAGCCGCACTCGCCCAGGTCAGCCTGCGGCCGGATCGCGAGCCCCAGCAACTCCACCTCGCCCTTGGCGAGATCACACTCGATCGCGATGGCGTCGGGATCGGCGGGGGCGTTGGGCGTTGAGTAGGGCCCGATTTCGTCCTCGATGCCGACAGGCCACGCGACGAGCTTCTTCTCCGCCCAGGCATCGCTGATGCCGATTGGCTCCGGCGTGGGATCGAGGCAGACGGCCTTCGCGCGGAACTCGTCGGCGACGGCTTCGAGCTGGCCGGCCAACCACTTCGTGGCCTCATCGTCGTCGACGCGATGCAGGGCCACTGCGGAGAGCTTGCTGCCCCACGTGACGTCCGACTCGAACTGAAGTGTCAGCCCGGTCTCGCCGGCCGTCGCCTGGAAGCGCATCGGTCTAGCGAGTTCCTCGGCCATGTACGTGTCCCAGATATCCACGTTGATGGGCTCGATATCCTCGAACCGGAAGAGCGCGGTGCTGCGCCCGTCCGGACGGATCTCTGACCACGCGAGTTCACCGTTGGCGAGGATCCGGCGGTCGGCATTCTTGGCTTGCTCGCCACCCCAATAGCCGCAGTTCTCGTAGATGACCAGGCATTCGTAGTCACCAGCCGGGACGTCGACGCGGAAGCTGTAACCGTTGGCCGCGCAGAAGTCCTGCGTCAGCATCGTGCCGAAGGTATTGTCCCTGGCGGCGCCATCCCAAGGGGTGTTGTTGGCCGGCGTCCAGCCATAGCCCACTTGCGCGTCATGCGCGGTCTGATTGGAGGCTGCGGTCCACCCCAGCATCACCGGCTGGCTGGGCGGGCCGAAGTCGAACGCCCACACGCTCTCGGGTCTGTCGATCGTGACGAAGCGGATGTTATCGACGATGATGCGGCCCGTCTCACCCTTGCCGCCGAAGCCGAAGTCGAGCCGGATGATCTGTGAGGGGTCGATGTCGGTCTTGATGTCGTTGTTGCGGCTTCCGGCCTCGCCTCGGTAGATGCCTCTCGTTGGGACGACCCACCGGCCCGCGCCCGGCGCGAAGGTGATGCTGCTGTTGTGTCGGTTCCAGTAGGAGGCATTCTTGTCTTGCCACGCTTGGTCGCCAATCAGCAGGCTCGCGCGCACGGGGAAGTCGTTGGGGTTGAGGATGTCGACCACGAGGGCATCGTGGGCCGACCAATCCTGCACCACGCGGTTCCAGAAGAGATGCGCCGCGTCCCACTGGCCGTTCGGATCGAAGGTCAGCTCGAGCGCCGTGTCGCCTTGCGTCACGCCCTCATTGACCAGCGCTTGCCCGCCGGCGGTTATCTCCCACTGGCTCAGTTCGGCCTGATCCTCGAAGCCGTTGATGAGCACGTCCTGTGCGGGCGTGACACAACCCGATAGCAGACAGGCCGCGATGGCCATGATGGCTGGTCGACGCATGGAATCCTCCGGTTACGGCTGTAGGCGCTTACTAGAGACGTCTTCCTCGCACGCCGCCACGCATGCGTCGAGATCTCCGTCGATGAAGTAGATGAGCTGGCGGAAGACGACTGTCTCGCCGGGAGAGAGTTCAGGAACCGGCGCCTGTTGGCTGTGGATGCAGCGCAGGTACTCGGCTTCCTGGTTGTGGAACACGCATTGGTAGTCGTCTGATGCCGTCCCGATGCACGCGCGGCCATCCGCGGCGAGGCAGACCATCAGCGGATGGTCCGCGCGGGGCTTCTGGTTGCAGCCCGCAAACTGGCCGCGCCAGCTATCCTCGCGGCGCGCCTCCAGGAAGCCCTCTCGGTAGTACATCGGCAGCCCGGCGGTCGGCTCGAGTGATTCGAGGGCGCGCCAAACCCCCTCGACGCGCAGATAGATACGCGAGAAATCGTCGCAGTCGAACCGCGGGGCGCGCGACAGGTGCAGGCAGTTCTGGGCCCGCACGAGAGGGAGAGAGCGATCCGCCTGGTTCGTGACCTCAACCTCGGCCATGAGCCGTTGATCGTCGACCGGCGTGAGACGGGCCTCGATGCGCGCCTCCGGGTGATCGAGGTACTTCCACTTGAGGCCACCACCCGCAGTCGTCTCGAAGGTCTGGCGCCCGACGACCGGATGCCACTGCACCCATAGCTCCCCCACCGCCTCCGGCATCCAGAGGAGGAACTCATCATCCGGCCAGCCGCTCACCCGGATCGAGATCTGAGTGGTCGGCACGTCACGTATGGTCATCGCCTCGAACGTGCTCAACTCAAACCGCATCGCCCCACTCCTCGCGGTTGCCGGTGGTTACGGCTTGATGCAGTAGACGCCATCCACGCCGCGGATGAAGAGCGCGCCGTTGGAGATCGCCGGCGTGGACCAGACGGTGTCGCCGAGCGCGTTCGTGTCAATGACATTCAGCGTGTCGCCCGGTTCAATGACGTGCGTCAACCCGTCCTCGTCCATGGCGAAGACTTTGCCGTCATATCCCCACGGCGAGGCCCAGAAGCGCTTCGCATCCGGCACATCCATGTCCACGTAGGCCGGCTCGCCCGTCGTCGCGTTGTAGCAGTTCAGTTCCGCGCCTTGGCGGTCGAGAATGTAGATCCATCCCCCGTACACCAGGGGCGAAGACATCTGCACGCCACAGTGGGGCGTCGACCATGCCACGAACTCGCCGGTCGTCTCGCCTTCGGCCGGCGTGATGTCGCCCGAGCCGCCCGCCTTCACCGCGCGCAGGACGCCGCCGCCCTCGTCGGAGCGGCCCGGACGCGTTCGTTCCTCGTTGGCGACGTAAAGCATGTCGCCGACGGCAGTGGGGGAAGCGGAGCTGCGCCCGCCCGCCATGCCGAGCGTCCAGAGCACGTCGCCCGTGGCGGGGTCGTATGAGGTGACGATCTGTCCGCCCGCGACCAGTTCGGTCCGGAGGCTGTTGGTCCAGATGAGCGGCGTGCTCCAGCTTGTGATCTCGTCTCGGTCCGCGCGCCAGCGCTCGTCGCCCGTCTCCGCGTCCAGGGCAACGATGAACGACTGCTCCTCGTTGTCGATCTGCAGAAGCAGGAGCCCGTCGTGTAGGACCGGCGAGCTGGACGTCCCCCAGCCGTTCATCATCGGGAACGCGCCCAGGTCCTTCTCCCAGACCGGGGTGCCGTTGAAATCGTAGCAGTAGACGCCGTGCATGCCGAAGTAGGCGTAGACGCGCTCGCCATCGGTGACGGGCGTCTCGGATGCGTAGGTGTTGACGCCATGGGTCGGCGTGCGCGGCTCGCCCTCGCGGCAGACCTGCTTCCACGACACGCCGCCCGTGGCGACGTCCAGGCAGTAAAGCTCCCAGCGGTAAACGCCGTCCGCCTCGACGGCCGTCGCGATGAACACGCTCTTGCCCCAGACGACCGGGCACGCCCAGCCTCGGCCGGGGATGCTCGCCTTCCACGCGACATTCTCAGCCGCGCTCCAGTCGGCGGGGAGGTTCGTCTCTTCCGTCAGGCAGTTGCCGCTAGGCCCGCGGAACTTCGGCCAGTTGTCCGCCTGCGCGGTAGTTGCTCCGATCAGGGCTGCGAGGCACAGAATAATCGCTATCGATCGAGTCACGGTGGGTCCTCCAAGTATGGCTTCCTGGGCGATACTACAGAACGGGCCATTCCGGCTCCGATTCCCCGTGTCCTGCACCTTGGAGGCGCCGAACCGTGGATGGGGAACGAGTGTTGGCACACGTGAAGCCGTCTCCACGGAGGTCGCCATGGTCCGTGTCTTGGTCTTCGCACTCGCGCTACTGGGCAGCAGCGCCGCCCTTCATGCAATGGAGCTGACTCGCGACGGCGCGAGCGACTATGTCATCGCCCTGCGCGCGGATCCGATTCCCTCGGAGCAGACCGCGGCCAGCGAGTTGCAGCGCTATCTCAAGCTGGTCACTGGTGCGGAGCTTGAGATCATCGAGGGAGACCCTCCCGCCGACAAGGTGATCCTGATCGGGGGCGAGCCCGAGGGCGTGGGGCCGGACGGCATCGTCATCAAGACCGACGGTAGCGTTCTCACCCTCGCCGGCGCCCGGCCGCGGGGCGCGCTCTACGCGGTTTACACCTTCCTCGAAGACTACGTCGGCGTGCGCTGGTGGAGTTCGACCGAAGAGACCGTTCCCGAGACGCCGACGCTGGAGATCCCCGAGATCGACCGCGTCTACACGCCGAAGCTCCGCGTGCGGGAGGCGTTCTACCGCGACGCGTTCGTCGGGGAGTTCGCGCCGAAGCTGAAGTGCAATGGCCATTTCGAGCGCATCCCCGAGGAGTATGGCGGACATTACAGCATCATCGGATGGTGCCACACCTTCTATCAGTTCCTCCCGCCCGATGCCTACTTCGACGCTCACCCGGAGTGGTACTCAGAGATCAGCGGCGAGCGTCGGCATCAGGGAGGTCAGCTCTGCCTCACCAACGACGAGATGCGGGCTGAGATGACGAAGGTCGTGCTCGAGCGCATGCGTCAGGACCCGACGGCGGGGATGATCTCGCTCAGCCAGAACGATTGGCACGGCCGGTGCCGGTGCGAGCCATGCAAGACGGTCGAAGAGACGGAAGGATCACCAGCCGGACTGCTGATTCAGTTCGTCAACGCGGTCGCCGAGGACGTCGAGAAGGAGTTCCCTGATTTCCTCATCGAGACGCTGGCATATCAGTACACGCGCAAAGCGCCCAACTCGATCCAGCCGCGCGACAATGTCGTGATTCGGCTCTGCTCGATCGAGTGCAACTTCGCCGAGCCGCTCGAGACCGGGCCGACGAACGAGGAGTTCAAGAGCGACATCGAGGCCTGGAGCAAGGTCGCGGGCAAGCTATACATCTGGGATTACGTGACTAACTTCGCGAACTTCATCCTCCCTCACCCAAACCACCGCGTCCTCGCGCCGAACTTGCGGTTCTTCGTCCGACACAACACCATCGGACTGTTCGAGCAAGGCGACGCAGGCTCATCGTGCAGCGACTTCCCCGAACTCCGCGCGTGGGTGCTTGGGCATCTCATGTGGGACCAAAGCCTGAACCCGGCGGAGCTGACGCAGGAGTTCATGCGCGGCTATTACGGCGCGGCGGCGGACCCGCTGATGCAGTACATCGACCTGATCGACGACGCGGTTGAGGGGACCTACCTGCGCTGCTTCATGTCCGACACGAGCGCGTGGCTGGACGTGGCGACGGCGATCCGCGCGTCGGAGTTGTTCGACGAGGCAGCCGACGCGGTCGCGGGCGATGAGACCCTCAGCACTCGCGTCGATCGCGCGCGCATGCCGCTCGATCACGTCTGGCTCGCCCGCTGGCACAAGCTGAAGCGCGAGGCCAAAGGCGAGGGGCTGGCCTTCGCTGGCCCTGATGACCCTCGCGTCGCCGCCGAGGAGTTCATCGCGCGCGCTCAGACGCACAACGTCGGCAGCTACCGCGAGGGCCGCCCGTTCAGCGAATACGAGCCGATGCTCGTCGGTCGCTTTGGCGATCCGGCAGACCCGCCGACGGAGGCGGAGGGCCTCGGTGAGGACGACTGGGTCGATATCCAACAGGCCGAGTTCCGTTTCCACGGCATGGGCAATTGGGTGACTGTTGTCGATGACGAGAGCGCCTCCGACGGCAAGGCCGCGCGCATGGGCGGCGAACACACGAACTGGGCCGTGCAACTCCCGATCACCAGAGACTTGGTTGGGATGGGTCGCGTCCACGTCTACGTGGTTGCGCGCTGCGACCCCAAGGGCGGCGAGGGGATGGCGTACCAGATCGGCATCCATGACAACGAGGCCAATGCCGGCGTCGTGCGGGTTGAGCAGAAGCTGGAGGACGCGACGCCCGACTACGTGACCTTCGATCTGGGCGTCCACGAGCTGTCGGACCGTTGGTACATCTGGGCGGCGCCTCCGGGCGACGCGGAGAAGATAGACGCTGTCTACATCGACCGGATCTTCGCTATCAAGGAGCCGGCGGAGGGATAGAGAGCATGATGGCAATACAGGCGTTGCTCGGGATATTATCGACCGGTGCGGGGGCTCAAGGGCTTGCGCCGGTCATCGCCCCAGCGTCGACTTCCGTGACCGCATTTGTCGGCGTGACGGAGAGTCGGAGGCCGGGTCGGCCCGTCCAGGTGGGCAATTGGGCTGAGTTTGCCGAGAAGTTCGCCCTGGCCCCGGATGAGTCCCAGCTGGCGCAGGCCGTCGCGCTGTACTTCGAGAATGGCGGCACCGATCCGTGGATTGTTCTTGCATCAGGTCCGGCAAGGGTCGCCGACGCGCTGAGCCGGCTCGGCCAGTGCAACATCGTCTGCCTTCCGGGCATTGACGACGAGGACGCGCTGACGGCAGCAGTCGAGTTTTGCGGGGACCGCGGGGCGATGCTACTGGTGGACCCCCCGGCTGACTGCGACACGGCGGCTGAGGCGGGCGCGTGGCTGACCAATCACAGCGATCTCATCAGCCCGAATGTCGCCGCGTATGTCCCGTGGGTGGATGTCGCCGGGGTGGGCGCCGTTCCGCCGAGCGGGGCAGTGGCCGGGATCTTCGCCCGCACCGATGTGAGCCGCGGCGTGTGGAAAGCTCCCGCGGGGGTGGAAGCAGGTGTTCGTGGCGCGACCGGCCCGGTGACTTCGCCAAATGATGCCGAATGCCAGGGCCTGAATGGTCTCAACGTGAATGCCCTGCGGACGATGCCCGGCCGCGGGCTGGTGGTCTGGGGCGCGCGGACGCTGTCGAGCAACTCGGAGTGGCGCTATGTTCCCGTGCGGCGGTTGGGCCTGTTTCTCGAGGAGAGCATCTCCGAGGGCACGCACTGGGTGGTGTTCGAGCCGAACGACGAGCCGCTTTGGGCGAAGATCCGGACGAGCGTTGGTAACTTCATGATGGACCTGTGGCGACAGGGCGCCCTCCAGGGAGCCAAGCCCGAGGAAGCGTTCTTCGTGAAGTGCGACCGCGAGACCACCACTGCGGCGGATATCGACGATGGCGTCTGCAATGTCCTGATCGGCTTCGCTCCGCTGAAGCCGGCGGAGTTCACCATCATCCGCGTCCAGAAACGAATCCTGCAGCCAAGCATCGTGTTGCCTCGGACAAAGCGCCTGCGACCCCGCGGGCGCTAGAAGTGGTTCCAGACACCCCGTAGGTCGGATCTCCAGATCCGACGCCGTTGACTGGACCGCCGGCATCCCTGCCGGCACCGTCGTAGGTCGGATCTCCGGGGAAACTCCGCGAGTTTCCGCGACGGGCCCAGTTTGTGGGGTTCTGAAACCAGCTCTAGTTCGCGACGAAGTGGGCGATCCTCACGGCGTGGCCCTTGCTGCGCTCGTTCTTCGATTCCGACATCCGCATGAGAAGCTCATGCTCGCCCGGCTCGAGGTCGGCCGCGAGCACCTGCACCCAATTGAGATGCAGACCACCGCTCCACGCCGTGAACAGATCGCGCGACTCAATCGGCGCGCCATCGATGCTGTGCTCGACGATGCCCGCGTCCGGCC
This sequence comes from uncultured Armatimonadia bacterium, assembly GCA_964555935.1. Classification (GTDB taxonomy): domain Bacteria; phylum Armatimonadota; class Zipacnadia; order Zipacnadales; family VGFC01; genus CAZKUN01. Next base: position 10,806 of record CAZKUN010000080.1, read on the forward strand.
CGGCGGCGAGGTAGAAGCCCACCGCCGTCCCCTCGAACCTCAGCCTCAGCCATTTGCCGGGCTCCTCGCAGATCAGCATCAGGACGTCGTTGATGCGGGAGGGCACGCCGTCAGTCGTCCGCCACTTGGGGTCGATGTGCCAGGGAGATTCCGTCCGAGCTTCGCTCACGTCGATCAGCCGACCACGGAAGTAGCTCTTCTCGTCGAGCGGAGCGGGCAGCGCGTAAGCAACGGTCTCCGCGGCGGCCCCCCCGGCCCACGCCGCGTCCAGCATCCGGGCGATGGAGTCGGCGTAGATCTGGTGGCCGAAAGGCGATGGGTGGAGGTCTTTGAAATCGTCCGCCCAGGTGAACTCGCCCGCGTGGATGCGCTCGGTGACTTCCTTCGCGAGGTCGATGGATGGCAGCGCGTAGTGCTCCGCGACGCGCTCGTGACTGGCGATAACCTCGGGCGTCTTCCCGGCGTTGATCTCGGCAATCTTGCCTGGGTCGACGAAGTGCAGCAATATGACATCCAGGCGTGGGTTGGCTATCCGCGCGTGGCGGACGATGCCCTCCATGCCTCTCAGTTGTTCGACCGCGGTCCGGCCGTTGCCGGGATCGTTGACAGCGGCCTCCTCGAAGAGAAGATCGATCTTCCCGCGTGAGAGCACGTCGCGTTCGATCCGGAACGCGCCCGGCGTCGATCCGAACGACGGAATGCCGGCGTTGATGAACTCAAACTCCGTCTCCGGGAAGCGTTGTCTCAGGTCATCGCAGACATGGTCGCGCCACGCGCCGCCATACGTGATCGAGCCGCCCAAGAACGCGACGCGACCCTTCTTCTCTCGCTCGAACACGGCGCGGCAATTCTCCAGACCGCCCCTCAGCGCGTAGTAGTCATAGCCGTATGGCGTCCGGGCCGCGGGTAGCAGGGCGTCTGTCATGCCTACGCTCGCCAGCACGAAGTTGACGATGCGTGTCGGGTCCGCAAGGCTGTGAGGATGGTGCTCGTTGTGGGGCTTGGCGATGACGGTGATCTCGCCGCCTAGTTCGCGATAGCGCGTCTCCACGACGCGGGTGTTCTCGCCCAGTGGGACGCTCGAATCCGTTTCGCCGCAGACGCTGAGGATCGGGATCTTCGCCTCAGCGATCGGCTGGAGGTGATCGATGGGGTTCTCGGCAAAGCCGGCGGCCGTCTCCTCCGTCAGCCCGTAGACCGTCTTGCACCGCTCCCAATCATCCGGCGAGCCGTTACCCTTGCCCTTGCCGCCGGGCCAGCTCCGGATGTCACAGACCGGCGCGTCGACGTAGATCGCGGCGACCTTGTCCGGATTGCGCGCCGGCCAGTTGAACGCGGAGAGCCCGCCTCGGCTGAAGCCCTCGAGCACAACCGCCTCGGCGAGGCCATACTCCGCCCTCACGCGCGCGTAGAAGGCATCCATGTGCGCCATCGCCTGCAGGCCACCGTAGAGGTCCGGCATGTCGGTGAAAGCGACGTGGAAGCCCTTGCCCAGCAGCGCGATATCGGCCTGGGGCTCATGCCCGAAGAACCGCATGCGCCAGATCCAGGGCTTGCCCTCCGCCGGAGTCTTGGGGAGCACGACCAGGCTCGCGCGTCCCCCCAGCTCGAAGTCCACACGTTCGTAGCCGTTCCACTCCTGCACGTCACCGGCGGAAACGCTCGCCACCATAGCTAGACAGACCATCCCTGTGAGGTATCGAACCATGCCTACACCGTCGCTCCGGGCGATATCCATATCGGGCTTGACCAGGCCATCTCGCCATCGGCCAGCGTCAGCCGCACGTAGTAGAACGCCGTCTTGTCCGGGTTGAACGCGCTGTCGGGCCAGGCGAACTCCGCCTGCATTGCGTGACGCGTGCTGGCGAAGTCAGCCGCGATGGCGCCGGACTTGATGACCTGCACGCGCTCGATGATCCACGGCGCCGAGACCGTCGCGCTGACGACGGGCGGCCCGTCCAGATCGCCCGCCTTGATGGTGCTCCCCATCGGATGGCCATTCAGCGTCACGCTCATCGCGATATGCGGACCCGTGGTTGCGTAGCACCGCCGCTCGTACATGGCGTCGAACACGGCCTCCCGCGTCAGCTCAGGCGCCAGGACGCCAATCCGGCCCGAACCGAGCGGGTGGTAGAGGTGGTGGTGCTTGACATCGGGGCTTTGGTTGTTGCCCGGATGGCCGTCGTGCCCGTCGCTGGAGGCCATTAGCCCGAGCACGTAGCCCTTCAGCAGCGCGTCGCGAACGGAGAGATGCTCGAAGCGGTCGCTTCCGTACCCACGCATCGGGTTCAGCGGCACCTCGTGGTTGCCCCACGATGAGTAGACCTCGACCAATCGATCGTACTTGCGGCTGTAGTAATCCCAAGTCAGCGGGTGCGATGAGGCGGGTGGGTGGTGCGGGATCGTCATCGCCCGCTGCCCGGACTTGTCGAGGAACTCCCAGAGGTCATCCGGCGTCGGCGCGGTCTTCGACCAGTAATCCGCCTCGCTCCGGCACGCGAGCATGGGACCGTCATCGCCTCGGTAGTAGACATTGCGATGGCCGTAGAGGCTGGAGGTGAACTCGTACGCCTGCAGGACGCAGAACTCGCCGGGCTCGTAGTACTGGTTGGCCGCGTCAACGCGCGCGCGCCACATGTCCGGCTCGCCCATGTGGAGATCGTGGTCGGTGAGCGCGTAGATATCGAGGTTTGACACATCGCGCGCGTAGGTGTAGTTCTCGTCCAGCGACCCCATCCCACAGCCGCCATTCGGCCAGCCGCTGTGGGTGTGAATGTCGCCGAAGAAGACGAAGCTATCGCCGATCTTCGGACGCGCCCCATCGCCGCAGACCTCCGCCAGGCCGGGGAAGAGGTTGGTCCTCGCGATGCACTGGGCGCCATCGATCTTGAAGTAGCGCTGGGACGCCACGGAGTTCTTCGGCGTGACGGTAATCGTGACGGGCTGTCCGGGCTCGATTCTGGACCGGGGAACGCGCAAGAACCCGAGCCCGAAGGCGGCAAATGACTCTTGCGTTATCACGTCATCGAGGTATAGTAAGTGCCCGGGGGCCGCCGCTTCCACCCGTCTCGGATGGAACACGAAATGGGCGTCATCCCCTCGCCAGTGATCCAGGTATTTGGTGACGCGAAACGACAGCTCTTTCTGACCATTGATCGACAGGTCAAACTGACCGGACGGCTGAGGCAGAGGAGAGCCGTTGCCGAGCGCCATCGAGAAGACGAAGACAACGTCCTCCGTCCCGGATTCAGCGGGAGCAGGCGCGGTTCGCCACGTCAGGGATGTCCCGTCAGTCTCCTGGCTGACGTACCACGCGGAGCCGCGGCCGAATTCCATGAACGAGGCGATGCGGCCGGAATTCTCGATGCCGCCGGCGCACTCGACGACTTCGCTGAAGCCCTCGCAGAGCACGATGCCGTGCTGATCGAGGGCGCGCGCGGCTGTCTCGGCGGGATTGCAGCGACGACTGCCTTCACAGGCGAATGGCTCCAAGGGTAAGCACCTCCGTGGGGTCTAGCTCGGTCGAGTCGTTCGCGTTAGCGGGCGTGTGGCCCTTTCGTACCAGCAACGGTTTTGCCAGGGGGACATCTTCGATGGGAAACTACAAGCTCAACGATGTTACGCTTGGGCAGGTAAAGGACCTCAACTACGAGGTCGCGGTATTGCCGATCGGCGCGACGGAGGCGCATGGTTACCACCTTCCGTATGGCACCGATACCATCCAGGCCGATGCCGTCGCCGAGCGGGCGTGCGAGCTGGCGGATTCACGCGGGGCGAAGGTGTTGCTTCTTCCTGCGATGCCATATGGGATCAACGAGAACACGCTCGGTTTCCCGTGGACGATGAGCGTCACCCCGTCGACGCTGTTCACCTTCGTCTCCGACATCGTCAGTTCGTGCGAGGAGCACGGGATCCCGAAGTTCGTGCTGTTGAACGGCCATGGCGGCAATGAGTTCAAACCACTGCTTCGCGAGCTTCACCGCCAGACGGCGGTCCACATGTTCCTCGTCGACTGGTGGACCGCAGCCTCGGACGCTCACGCGGAGATATTCGAGGCCGGCGGCGAGCACGCCAATGAGATGGAGACCTCGCTGCTCATGGCCATCCGCCCCGACCTCGTTGACACCGGCAGCATGGGCACGGGCGCCGCGAACCCGTCGCGAATCACAGCCATGACCGAGGGCTGGGCGTGGATCTCTCGCCCGTGGCATCTGCTGACCGAAGACAGCGGCATTGGTGATCCATCCACCTCGACTCCTGAGAAGGGCGAGCGCTTCCTCGAGGCCTCTGCGGAGAAGCTGTCCGGGCTGCTCGTTGAGCTGTCCGAAACGGAAGTGGATGAGACATTTCCCTACTAGACCGCCCGACGCCCTCGCCCCGCGCAAGGAACACGCGCGGCGGCGGTAGAATAATGCCTTGATCCAATATCAGGAGGCACGCCGTTGATTCGCTCACTAGACGACATCATCGACGCCATCAAGGGCGAGCCGGCCAAGCGCGTGTCGGTAGCGGTTGCCGACGACGAGAGCGTGCTGGAGGCGCTGAAGACCGCCCGCGAGATGGACATGGCTGACGCGTTGCTCGTCGGACACGAGATGCGCGTCCGCGAGACCGCCGAGCGCGTGGGCTATGACCTAACGGACACGGTGATCGTCCACGAGCCATCGCCGCTGCGCGCCTGCGTCCGGGCCGCCACCCTGGTCCGCGAAAACCAGGCCGACGTCATGATGAAGGGGCACGTGCACACCGACGATTTTCTGCGTGGCGTGTTGGACAAGGAGAAGGGGCTGCGTGCGGGCTCGATCATGAGCCACGTGTTCCTGCTGGATACCAAGCACCTCGGCAGGATCACGATGGTCACCGACGGCGCCATGAACATCGAGCCTGACCTCACCACCAAGGCCGCGATCATCATGAACGCAGTCTACATGGGCCACCTTCTTGGCATCGAGACGCCGCGAGTCGGCGTGATGTCGGCCGCGGAGCTTGTGAACCCGAACATGGCGTCGACCCTCGACGCCGGCACGCTGGCCCAGATGTCGCATCGCGGCCAGTTCCCGCGGTGCCAGGTCGACGGCCCGCTCGCGTTGGACAACGCCGTGTCCATCGTCGCCGCGAAGCACAAGAAGATCGGGGGCGACGTCGCGGGGAACTGCGATATCCTCCTCTGCCCGAACATCGAGGCCGGGAACATGCTCGCCAAGTCGTACACGTATCTGGCGAGGGGCCTAACCGCCGGCGTGCTCGTCGGCGCGGCCGCCCCAGTTGTTCTCACCAGCCGCGCGGACAGTTCCGAGTCGAAAATGTACTCGCTGGCCACGGCCATCCTGATGGCCAACATGAAACGCGAAAGCCGGATGAAGGTCGGTAAGGTCCATTTCTAAGGATCGCGCCTGTCTTTGACCCAATGGGAGGGTAACGCATGTTCAAGCTCAGTGTCATCTCCGATGAGATCTCGCAGGACTTCCAGCGTGTCGTCGATGTCTGCCAGGAATACGATGTCCCGATGGTGGAGCCGCGCAGCGTGTGGGAGAAGGCTCCCCAGGATCTCACGGACGATGACGTTGCCAAGATGAAGCAGATCCTCGACGCCGCCGGCATGTCCGTGAGTGCCATCGCGGCGCCCTTCTTCAAGTGCGATCTCGGCGATGCCGACCAGTACGCGGAGCATATGGGCATCCTGCGCCGGTGCATCCAAATCGGCCAGACCCTCGACTGCAAGATCATCCGCGGCTTCACGTTCTGGAAGACAGGCCCGGCCGAGTCGGTCTGGCAGCAGCTCCTGGATGCCTACCAGGAGCCGATCGCGATTCTCGAGGCCGAGGACTGCTACGTCGGCATCGAGAACGAGGCGTCCACCCACATCGCGACGGCCGCCGAGGCCGAGGCGATGTACAAAGACCTCGCGAGCCCGCGCGTTCAGGCGATCTGGGACCCGGCGAACGAGGTCTATGCCGATGACGGCGAGCTGCCCGTCCCGGACGCGTTCGAGCGGATGAAGCCGAACCTCATCCACGTCCATATCAAGGACGCGGTTCGCGACGAGAATGGCGAGCCGCACTGCGTGCCGGTCGGTGACGGCGGCTACATCGACTACCCCGGCCAGTTCCAGGCGCTGATCGACATGGGCTACGAGGGCGCGTGCTCGCTCGAGACCCACTGGCGCCCAAGCTCCGAACTCGACGAGGATCTTCTCAACCAGCCGGGCGGAGCGGCTTTCAGCGCCGCCGGCGAGCCGGCCTCGCGCATCTGCCTCGACAACATCAAGGCAATCATCGCGGGGCTGAAGATGTAAGCAGCGCGACTCAACAGCTATGACAACGGCCCTCGCCGGCGATGGCGGGGGCCGTCTCTGTACGCGGATGCAGGCCTCGGGCGCTCCGGCGTAGAATTCGGCCCGAAGCGATGGTGTGGCCATGACAGAGAGCGACGGTGTCGTCGCACAAGCCGAGGCTTGCTACGAACGTGGCGAGTTTCATCCAGTCGTCGAGATTCTCGTGCCTTGGCTCGAATCGGCGCTAGACGATGCGCGCGCCTGGCAGGTTCTCGGGGCTGCCTACTTCGAACTGCAACTCTACGACCTCGCTGAAGAGGCCACCTCTCGTGCCATGCAGCTTCTGCCCAAGAGCGCGCTGGCGCACTCAAACTGGGGCACGGTTCTTCGGAAGCTGGGCCGCCACGATGAGGCAACGACGGCCCAGTATCAGGCTCTCCGTCTAGCGCCGGGATTTCGTCGCGCGTGTGCCGAGCTTCGGAAGGTCAAGGACGCGCAAGCGCTCGGCGGCGTCGCCTCACCGGCCGCATTTGATCTCTCCCCATACGACGCGACCGAGCCGCCTCCCGAGCCTGTCGACGAGTCGACCGCCGAGGAGGGCCTGTGCCGCGAGTGTGGAGTGCCCGTCGCGCTCGGCCGCGATCTTTGCACCGACTGCGTGGGCGTGCAGGCATCCGCGCCGGTTGCCGTTGAAGCGCCTCCCCGCCGCCAAGATCCCAAGCGCTTCCTCGCCCTCGCGGGCGCCGTGCTCGCGGCGGTCATTGTCGTCGGACTCGTGCTCACTTACGGCTTGCCAAGCTGGCTGGCCAAGTCCCCGCCCGAGACCCCCGTCTCCGCGCCTCCGCCGACGTCTGGCGCCCCATCCGTGGCTCCCGGAGCGCCCAAATCCGTCCTGGTGGAATGGATGGTCGATCCCTACGGCATCAGTCCAGATGGGAGCGGCAAACCCCACGCTGGATTCAAGCACATCGCCGTCAAGGTGCGGATCACCAACCAAGGGTATGAGAGCGTTCCGGTCAAGCCGCGGTCGTGCAAGCTCAACAGCAAGCAGTCGAAGATCGGCTACGGCGTCGTTGGCGTCGACGTCGTCCAGCCTCTCGAGGCGATGGACCTCGGTCCCGGGCAGTCGACCATGGGCCACGTGGCCTTTGAGGTGGCTCACAACGAGGTGCGTTTCTCGCTGGCCTACAACCCATCCTCAATCGGGCGCAAGTACGACATGGTTTTCGTGGACCAAAACCCCCCCGACCCTAATAGACCAAACCCCTGAAGCCCCTGACCGTGTGGAACGTGATGAGGTTGCCGTCGTGGGCGCTCTTGGCGCGCTCGTCGCCGGATCGGCTGACGACGTGTAGGTCGTCGGCGTCGATGCACATAGCGGCGTAATGTCGGCCCTGGCCGTAGTCTCCACTGTTGGCGACCGTCCCCGCGAAGCACCAATCGACGCAGTTGGTGGAGAAGTGTAGCGTCAACCGGTGGCGTTCGTTGTTCGGGAGGTTGAAGCGATTCGGAGGCAGTAGCTCCGGCTTGGTCATGGAGTCAGTGGCTTGTGTTGAGAGCAACCAGAAGAGCCCACCCACCGCGTCGCGCAGCACGAAGAACTTCATCTGCCCGCCCGGCATCGGCAGGTAGAGCATCGGCTCGCCGGTTGGCGCGGTCTCGAGCATCGTGGTCATCGATCCGTCCTCGGCCTCAACAACCTTCGCCAGGCAGGCAAGGTTGGTCGTGCCCGTGTGCGCGCGCATGAGCAGGTGAAACGTCCGGCCCGAGGGGTCGTGCCACGCGTGGTTCTCGTCGAGGAATTGCACGACGTTGGTCTCGAGCCACCCGATGGGGTGCATCCATCGCCGATCGCCCTTGGCATCCGGAGCCGTGGGGCCGTTGGCGAAGAAGGGCGCTCCCAGCATGTGTGGCTTGCCGTGTCGCTCGACCGCGTCGTCGAAGCTCATCTCGCTCGCGAATGTCCACGAGTCGCGCTGCGTGAGGTCCGCATCCACGGGCGCGGACATCAGGACCGGCGCGAGCTTGCTGACGAGCCACCCGCGCAGCTCCGGGTCGGTGTTGATGTTGTGCTCCATCACCAGGTAGATCTTGCCGTTCGCGTGGTGAACGTTGCAGGCCGACTGGTGCCAGCTCTTGCTATCGGTGAGCTTCGCCATCTCGCTCCACGATTCGCCATCGTCGTCTGACCTCACGATGCGCAGATCGCCCGAGTGGCCGAGGACGTAAACGCTGCCGCCGGCGACGAAAGGCCGCGCGTGGAGCATGGGGGTCTCGGCGCGTTGCGTCCAGGTCTGGCCATGGTCGTCGCTGGTGAGGATCAGCCCGCGATAGATCTCGCCATCGCGCTTCACGCCCGGCAACTCCGCCGCGCCGGGGCCGCCTCGGTCCATCGACACCACCAGCCGCCCGCTCGGCAGGCGGCAGATCCCGGGCGTGTAGGCAAAGACACGCTGCGCGTCAGGCGACTCCCACACGGTGACATACTCGTTTGCCAACGGACTCACCCGGTCCGGCGAAGCTTGCGCATCAGTGGGGGCCGCGTTGCCCAGCGCGGCAGCGCCGGCAGCGACTCCCGAGGCGGCAACGAACTCGCGACGGTCCATGGGGCATTCACCTCAGACGATCAACATGCAGTCTCCGTATGAGTAGAACCGATACTGCTCGGCCACTGCATGTTCGTAGGCCGCGAGGACGCGATCTCGACCGGCGAGCGCCGAGACGAGCATCAGAAGTGATGACTTGGGGAGATGGAAGTTGGTGAGCATCGCGTCAACGGCCTTGAACTCGTACCCCGGGTAGATGAAGCAGTCGGTCCATCCGCTCCCCGGCCCGAGCTGGCCGTCGATGGCCGCCGTCTCAATCGTGCGGACGCTCGTCGTGCCGACCGCAATCAAGCGCCCACCCGCTGACTTCGCCGCGTTCACCGCCTCCGCCGTCTCGACCGGGACATCATAGTGCTCCCGGTGCATCACGTGGTCCTCGACTCGCTCAACGTCAATGGGCTGGAACGTGCCCCATCCGACGTGGAGGGTCACGGTGGCGATCGCCACGCCTGAGTCTCTCAGAGCCTGCAGGATGGCGGGCGTGAAGTGCAGTCCGGCGGTCGGAGCGGCGACAGCTCCGGCTTGCTCGGCGTAGACGGTCTGGTAGCGCGAGCGGTCATCGTTGCGCGGTTCGGGGCGCTTGATGTACGGCGGCAACGGCGTGGCGCCTAATTCATCGATGAGGTCGTCCAATCGCCCCTTGCCGCTGAACTGCACCGTCCGCAGGCCGCCCTCCCCCCTGCCGACGATGGTGGCGACGAGCCTTCCATCGCCGAACGACACCTTCGAGCCGCGCCGGAGCTTCTTGCCCGGTTTGGCGAGGCACTCCCACTTCCAGTCGCCCACCTCGTGAATCAGGAAGAGTTCCGCCTTGCCGCCGGTGGGCATGCGCTTGCCGATCAGGCGGGCGGGAATGACCTTCGTATCGTTCACAACCAGGCAGTCGCCGGGGCGGATCAAGGACGGTAGCTCTGAGAAGTGGGTGTCGTGGATGCTCTCTTGCGCGCGGTCTACGACCATCATGCGCGACCGATCGCGACGGGCGGCGGGTTCTTGGGCGATGAGTTCGGCGGGGAGGTGGTAATCGAACAGACTGACGTCCATGGGTGACGTGGGCTCCGATACTCGGCGAGTCTCCGAGGCTTCGCCGCGCGACTCGCCCCGGCCTCCAGCCCACCCCTCACCCTCACCAAATACTAGTGTCAGACACTAGTTATCGACCCACACAGACCATCATACAGCCTGATTCCCATGACAAATAATTAGTGTCAGACACCAGTTTATATTGACAGGGCTGGCGGCGGTTCTGTAGTATCTTGACATGTCACGACCGCCTCGAGTCGTCGTCCCTGGATTGCCCCACCACGTGACTCAACGCGGCAACAACCGCGCCGCCGTCTTCGTGAACGATGAGGACCGAGCCGTATACATCGCCCTTCTCGCGGAGAAATCGCGCGCGGTCGGGCTGCGAGTTGTCGCCTACTGCCTCATGGACAACCACATTCATCTCGTGGTCGTGCCCCAGTCAGAGGCGTCGCTCCCTGCATGCATGGCTCGGACGCACCAAGCGTACGCCCTCCGGTTCAACGATAACCACGGGCGCTCCGGGCATCTGTGGCAGGCTCGCTACCACTCATGCCCGTTGGATCGCTCGCACCTGGACAACGCGCTCTCCTACGTTGAGCAGAACCCCGTCAAAGCCGGCCTGGTCGACCGCCCGTGGGACTACCCGTGGTCGAGCGCGCGCGCCCACGTGGGAATGGACGATGGCGACCCCATTCTCGACCTCGGCTGGTGGGAGCGCCACTGGGACCCCGTCGCTTGGCGCCGCGTCCTCGAGGAAGACATGGATCAGGGCGTCGAATCACTCCTGCGTTCCCACACCACGACGGGACGACCCATCGGGTCCGAGGAATTCGTCCGTGATCTTGAGGTGACTCTCGGGCGGCCGCTGGCGCGTCGCTCTCCCGGGCGCCCGAGGAAGCAACCCGCGTAAGGCGTCGGTCGTTCTGGTCAGATGAGCGCGCTACTGATGCCGTCAGACCCGGATAAGGTGGGTGCACTGGTGACGAGCAACACCGCGATCCACACGGCAGAGCTTGATCACATTCCACAGATCGTCGAGATCGCGCAGCACTTCACTACTGAGGGCATACCGTCCGCCGAGGCAGTCGAGCGGGGCTTCCTGGTTTCGCGCTTCACGGCGGACGACTACCGCGATCTGCTCCAGCGGGCCGAGCATGCCTACGTTGCCAGCGTCGCCGGTGAGGTGGTTGGGTTCGTCATCGCCTACTCGAGCGACCAGATCCAGGACGACGAGTGGTTGAATTCGATGATCAAGGCGCGTCACTCCGATCCGTTCGTCATCATCAAGCAGGTCGCCGTGCGTAGCGGCCACCTCAGCCGGGGCATTGCCTCGGCGCTCTATGCTCACCTGATGCGGACGGTCACGGGCGTGCCGTTCTTCGCCGCCGTGGTGCTGGATCCGCCCAATCGCAAGTCGATCGCGCTCCACGAGAAGCACGGCTTCAGGATGGAGTTCGACGTAACCCCCCCCGACGGTCTCCCCCGAGGCGTGTTCCGACGCCACCCGACGAAATAGGCTGACCATATCAGACGCCGGCCGCGGGATGTCTCCCACAGCCGGCATCGATTCCGGGTTGGTCTAGCTCTCTCCGGGGTACTTGAGAACGACGAACGTGGACGGGCGCTTGCCAAAACGCCTGGCGCATTGCGCGCGCTCGAGGCTGTTGAGCCATGTCGTGTAGTTTGGCGTGGCCGCCGTCGCCGGCGATGCCAGGTCAAACCACTTCGCGTCACGGCTCTCCGGGAAGACGTCCTCGACGTGACAGACCCCGTAGTTCTCTATCCACAGCCAGGCGCCGCCCCACGTGCCCCAGTTCCTGAGCGTGCAGCTTGCCACTCCTGGGCGCACCATCGTGCCCGTGCGCGTTCCTGTCCAGCGCTTCCACGAGCGACCGGCCTCGCGCGGGTGGTAATACGAGACTCGGCACGGCTCCGGCTCCTTCTGGTCCAGCAGCGCCTCACGCAGCAAGTCCATCTTCCATTCGGGCTGAGATCCGTACTCTCCGCGAATCGCTGCGATAGCGTGTTTCTCAAATGCGTTCTTTCCGTGGTTCGGTATGGGCATTGTTCCGATGAACAGACCTACGACGAGTGCGGGATGCATGGTGCGTGCCACCGACGCGAGTCGGTGCCTCCTTGAATCGGGAATCGCCTGTTGATGTTGCCGGGAGCGTAGCCGGTCAGTGGATCGTTACGGGGTTTGCGTCAGAGGGGGGTGTTGCTCCTCAGATGGTCCTCGGGTCAGTCAGCCCGCCCGAGGCCTCCGTGTCGTCCGTGTCATCAATGGCATGCGGCTGTATGCGAGCGCCGAGTATAGCTTTTGCGGAAAAACCTGTCAACACTCACCCCCGCCGCGCAAAGGTGCGCGCCCGCTCGCCTGCGAACCCGGTTCATCGAGGGCATTCATCGATGAGCACATCTCTCCTGCTGGCTGGCGCTGCAACGGTCTCTCTCATCGGCGCGGCCTCACCTGCGTCCGCGGGGGTCACGATCGCCGCCCGCGTTGATGGGGCGGATACGCCTCGGTACTGGGGTGCCGATGCCATCCACGCCGGCCGAGCCGTGTTCTCGCGCCTTGAGATCTATGCCGCGGAAGCCAAGGCCGTCCACCTGCGTGTATCGATCACGGCCGATGAGCCGATCCACACGGACGATGAACTGGTGCTGACGATCCGCGAGTTGTTCTCCGGGGAGACGGCAATCGTCCGCCTCGCGCTGCCGGCAGGTGACGCGCGGGAGTACGCCGTCGAGTTGGCCCGGGATCAGATCCCGTTTCGGGATGGAGCCTATCACATTCTCGTGGATCTGCACCGCAACGGCAAATCGCTCGCGGGCAAGAACGTCGGTTCAGTGCTGTACATGCTCGCCGACCGCACGCGGAGCTTGGGCTATGTGAGCGCCACGTACCAGATTGCGTACATTCACTTCATGCTCGACGCTGAGACGGGCTCCACGCCGAACCTGTTCCCGAAGCCTGGGCGCCTGCCGCCCACTTACGACCCTCACGATCCCGACACGCGTCAAGCGTGGCTGGACCTGCTGCTAGCGCCTCTACTATCGAGCGACCGCGAGTCGTGGCGCAAGGCGGCGGAGGAAGCTCGCATCCGCGATGCTTCGATTGCCGCCGAACTCGTGGCGGATGGTGGCACGGGCATTCTGTTTGGCATGATGGCTTACCGAGCGGTTGGAGAGCGGGATCGCGAACGATTTGCGTTCCGAGTGCTGGATGGGTTTGTGAATGGGCGCATCCGAGCGGGGAAGTCAGTCCCGCACGTCAACCAGAGCTGGCACGTGGTCCGTCTACTCAGTTACGCGTGCATCCTGCTCAATGACATCCCAGAATACCGCGCTTGGGTGGACGCGACGCTCGACGAGATCATTCCCCTGCAGTTGAAGGACACGGTGACCTACGATCCGGCCGTGGGCGGAACCGTGCGTGGCCCGATGCCCACCTTCGCTCACAAGACCATCGTCGTCGACGGCCAGCCGCTAACGCGCGAGCCGTACCGCGACGGCACGTATGTGGGGCGCGTCTACGGCGGACACGCATGGTACCAGATGGCCCACTTGGTCATCCGTGGCTCCGAGGCCCCCACGCTCGCCGAGCCGATCGATCGCATCATCGAGTTCGCGGTTGACGAGAGCCGCTGGCTGATTGAGAACGATGACGCGCGCGGCCGGTACGGCAACATGTGTGGTTCTATCAACCTCTGCTTCGGCCTTGTCCCGGCCTACCACTTCGCCGTGCGAGCCGGTCGAGATGAAGATGCGGACACCATTGCCGAGGGCCTTCGACTCGCGCTCATGGCGGCGACGATCGAGCCGAAATACGGTCCCCATTTCGAGGGTTGGCTGACGGCCGACGGCTATACCCTCTGTGAGATGGCGATTCGGATACTCGGTGAGGACGAGCGGATCCGCCGGGCCCAGTTTCGTTTCACCAGTGACGCTGACCCAGACATCGCCGTCCCCGGTCAAGCCGCGCGCAACGAGCCTTACGGCATGGGTCATCGCGCCGCGACGATCGCTCCGATGCTGCTCTCAAGTCCCGAGCACGCTGCCGCGATCGCGGGTGGCGCCTTGAGTTGGTCTGATAGCCTTCCGCCGGAGTGACGGAGCCTCCACCACAATCCAAGGGTCGGCCCTGGCGCATGTGCCTCGCTCAAACTGACTGAACAACTAGTGTCAGACAATAGTTTTACGCTTGTTATAGGCATCATAGCGCCGAATATTGCCCTGAATTAATTAGTGTCAGACACTAATTAAATGGCGCTATGTGGCATCCGCTTCATCGGCATGAGCTTAGCCCTGAGACTTCGATGCAGGGCTGAGTGACGCGAAGCAGAGGCCTGCATGCCCCCAAGGTAGAATGTCCCCTCGGCCGGTCCGCCGCATTATTCGGAGCGTGAGGTGTCAGGATGAACAGCATGCGATACGTGATCGCAACGGCCTGCATGGCGTTGCTTGCCGTGACGACGGCCGGTGCCCAATCGACCGTGACCGTTGAGGGCTTGCTCCATGAGATGGTCGACATGGAACGCCTCTCCACAATCCCCGACGCGGACTTCGAATGTGACCAACATTCGAGCTACGACCGCCGCAGCACGGCGCCCGATCAGCCGGAGGACCTCGGCGCGGGGTGGTTTGCCAACGGCGACGCGGGCAAATTCATCCGCGAGGAAGAGACCAATGGCCGCAAGGAATGGGTCATGGCCGAGATGGACGGCCCCGGCGCCATCGTGCGCCTGTGGTCAGCCAACCCCGATGGCGGCGGGAACATCCGCATCTACATCGATGACCTGAGCGCCCCCGCCCTCGAGGCAGATTTTCTGGCGCTGACATCGGGCGACTTGCCGGGCTTCCCGGCTCCCTTTGCCGGGCGGCGCGCGATGGGAGCGAATCTCTACCTTCCGCTCCCGTACCAGGAGCGCTGCAAGGTCACCGTCGACAAGCCAGGGCTGTACTACGAGGTCGGCTATCGCACGTACCCCGCCCAGACGACCGTCGAACCGTTCTCGATGGATGTCCTAACGGATGTCGCCTCGACAATGGCCGACGTCGGGCGGATCCTCGCGCGTCCCGCGCAACGCTTCACGACTGACGACGCGACGCGCTCGGTGACGGCCGAGACCATCAAGCCCGGTGGCTCGCTGACGATCGATCTGGATGGCCCCGCCGCGATCGTGCGGATGGAAGCCAACGTGCAGGCCGCCGAGGACCACCTCTTCGTCGCCCTGCGCGAGCCGGTGCTGATGATGAAGTTCGACGGCAAGCCCTGCGTGTGGACGCCGCTGGGTGACTTCTTCAGCTCCACGCCCGGCGTCAACACCTACGAAAGCCTGCCGTGTGGGATGAAATCAAACGGCACGTGCTACAGCAATTGGTACATGCCGTACGCCAAGAAGGCAGCGATCACGGTGCGTAACGACTCGGACGATCCCGTCACGCTCCGATTGGTTATCTGGACGAAGCCGGCGAAGCTGAAGAGGGGCAAGTTCCTGTACTTCCGCGCCGGCTGGCGCAATGAGTGGCTCCCCCGCGACCCCGCGTTTGTTGACTGGTGCATGCTGGAGGCCGAGGGGCCGGGACGTTTCGCCGGCGTGATGCTCGGCGTGGTGAACACGGCGGGCCAGTGGTGGGGCGAGGGCGACGAGAAGGTGTGGGTCGATGGCGACACATTCCCCAGCTACTTCGGCACGGGATCCGAGGATTACTTTGGCTACGCGTGGTGCAGCCCGGAGCTATTCACCCACGCCTATCACAACCAGAGCATCGTGACGGGGCCGGCCAACTTCGGCTACACGGCCGTCTCGCGCTACCACATCCTCGACGACATCCCGTTCGATGAGTCGATCAAGTTCGACATTGAGAAGTGGGGCGCGGCCGACCGGGAGTACTGTTGCACCACGTATTGGTACTCGGCCGGCGGCGCAAGGGACTTCTTCGAGCCGGTGCCCGTCGACGACCGCCGCGTCCGCCCGCTGCCCGAGCCGTTCAAGGTCAAAGGCGCGCTTGAGGGCGAGGAACTCGAGATCGCAAGACTCACTGGCGGGGAGACGCAAATACAGACCATGCCCGGCGAGTTCAGTGGGCAGAAGCACCTCTGGTGGACCAACCCCGAAGAGGGCGACATCATCGAGGTGAAGGTGCCGGTCGCGAAGGCCGGGCGGTACGATGTCATCCTGGGGATCACGAAGTCGTGGGACTATGGGATCCACCAAGTGGTCCTTAACGGCGAGGATGTCGGCGACCCGGTGGACTTCCACACAACGCCGCCGTTCAAGCCGGCGAAGATCGATCTCGGTATCCAGGACCTCTCGGAGGCGAACAGACTTGGCCTCCGCTGCGTGGGCACCAACCCCGCCGCCGAACCGGTGCGGTACATGGCGGCGATCGACTATATACTGCTGAAGCCGGTTAAGTAGCTTGCGACGCGCTCTCGCCGGACGTAGGAGGCTCATTGGATGCAGCAGACGGAGACGCCGGAGACGCGTGGCGGTGGCCACCACATAGCGGGATCGCGGAAGCCGATCAATATCAACCCCCGCGAGGCTGGGATCGCAGCGCTGGTCGCCATGGGCGCGCTGTTTCTGTTCCTGGTCTACGCGGGCGCGCACGTTCGCGAGTTGACTGATCCCGACGCGATGGACTATGCCCAGATCGCGCGCCACGTGTCGCGCGGTGAGGGCTTCACAACGAGCTGGGTGCGCCCGCTCAGCCTTGGCCGGGTCCAGAACATCAGCCACCACCCGGAGCTTCTCCGCGCCCCCCTGCACCCGATGGTGATGTCGATCGTTTTCCGCGTGTTCGGCGCCGATCACCGCGCGGCGGCGTGGGCGGGAGGCATCGCCTATTTGGTGTCGCTGCCGCTCGTATACCTGTTGGCGTTGCGGCTGTTCAACCGGCGGACCGCTCTGCTGGCACTCGGGTTGTACGGCGTCAACCACTTCGTGCTGCACTACGCCGTGTCGGGGCTGGAGATCAGTCTGTCGACTTGTTTCATCACGGGCCTGCTCCTGGTGGCTCATCTCTATCTCAAGGCGGATGAACCCTCGCCGACGTTGGCCGCTGGATGCGGGGCGCTGCTCGGCCTTGCAGTCCTGACGAACTACATCTACGCCGCGCTGCTGCTGCCAGTGGCGCTACTGCTGCTACTGAGGGGCGGGCGGAAGCGTTGGGGCGCGGCGCTGATCTCGGTGGCCGCGTGCCTGGTGGTTATGCTCCCGTGGGCCGTTCGGAACGCGCGAGTCGCGGGCAGTCCGGTGGCAACAATCAGCACGGCCGACTTCGTGACGAACACCCGGAGCCATAGGGATCTGTCGGTCTACCGGAAGTACCTGGAGAAGCCTCCGTCAGCGATTGCTCACGTGCTCAAACACCCGAAGGAAGTCTGGCGCAAGGCCCGGCCGATCGCGTTGTCACTGTACGCCGACAGCGACCTCAACGTGGGCGGCCCGCTCGTGCTCGCGTTCTTCGTCGCGGCGATTCTTTTGAAGTTCAAGACCGCCGGCCTGCGGGAGCTTCGCCTGATGCACTACGCGTGGCTCGCGCTGATGGCGATCGTGATGTGCCTGCTCGCCGCCCACGCGCGCGTGGTGGTCCCCCTCAGCCCGCTGGCGATCATCATCGCCTCGGCGTGTTTCCTGACTGCGGCCGACCGGCTCGTCGACAGCGTTCAGGGGCCCAAACGGAAGCGTCGCGCGCTGGCCTGGTCGATCGGCGGGTTGCTGGCAATCTCGTGGTTCCCGGTGTTTGCCAACACTGTCACCATGGAAAGCCGCAAGACCGGGCCGGCCGAGGAATTCCGCAAAGTGACGGGCGCGCTGAGAGAACGCAAGGTGGGGACGATATATACCGACCAGCCCTGGATACTGGCGTGGTACGGGGACATGGATGCGGTTTGGCTGCCGGAAGACGAGGATGAGATGCGCGTTCTGGAGGCGGCTGTTGGCCCGCTCCAGGGGGTGCTGCTGAGCCCGTTCATCTCTCGGACCGGACCAGGCCAGGGGCTATCGGATTGGGCCGACCTGTACGTTTCGGCTCTCCGAGGCGCGGCTCAGGGACCGTTCGCCCCTGTCGCGTCGCTCGGTGAGACGGGCGACTGGTTGCTCTTCCGACGCGTCCCCGAAAGCGCCGCTCTGGCGGAGTTGCCGAGCGCTTCGGGGGGGTAACCACGACACCATCGCGTCAACAGGAGACCATCCGTGCATGAATTGAAGATAGTCGGCGGGAGCGTCATCGACGGAAGCGGCGCCGAACCGCGAGAGTGTGAGATTGCCGTCGACAGCGGCCGTGTCACGGAAGTCGGGCCCGACGTTGGCCCATCTGATCGGCTCATCAACGCGGCTGGGATGTACGTGTCGCCCGGGTTCATCGACCCGCACAGCCACGCGTGCCACGAAGGCCTGGGCTCGATTCTCCACGCGCCGACCGCGCCGAGCGCTGTCCTGCAGGGCGTGACCTCGATCGTCACCGGTATGTGCGGGTATTCGCCTCTTGAGATCGGGCACCACCTCGATGCGGTCGCCGAGAACCAGACGGCGCTCAACTACTGCCTCGCGATCGGTCACAACAGCATCCGCCGCCATGTGATGGACCACCGCGCGAGCGCTCCGACCGCGGGGGAACTGGACTCGATGAAGGCTCTGACGGCGGCCGGAATGCGCCAGGGGGCGGTCGGGCTCTCAAGCGGGCTGTGGTACGTGCCCGGAGCTTACGCGGAGATAGATGAGGTCGCCGAGTTGGCCAAGGTCGCCGCCGAGCACGGGGGCATCTACGCGAGCCACGTGCGCAGTGAGGATGCCGAGACTGGTCCCGCTGCGTTGGATGAGGCGATTGAGATCGGGCGCCGCGCGCACATCCCGGTCCAGATCGCGCACCTCAAGGCCGCCGAGCGGCCGGCGTGGGGGCAGGGATCGGAGCGACTCGCGATCCTTGAGCGGGCGCGGGCCGATGGCGTCGACGTCCAGGCGGACGCGTACCCGTACACGGCATCCGCGACCAATCTGAACGTCATGCTGCCACCCGAGGCGTTCGAAGGCGATGGGCTGGCGGCGAAGCTTGATGATGCGGCGATGGTGTCGAAGTTCCGCGAGCACATGGAGGCGCGCCTCGACCGGATCGGCGGGACCGACCGCGTGTTGATCACCGCCGCCTATCTGTCCAACGCCGTCGGGCGACGCCTCAATGAGGTAGCCGAAGACGTCGGGCTGGATGCCTACGATGTTGTTGTCGATCTCATCCTTGGCGGACCGACTAGCGCGATTTACTTCGTCATGGACCAGGCCGACGTGGACACGATCGTGACCAACCCCCTGGTGATGATCGGGTCCGACTCAAGCGTGCGTCGCGTGGGTGAGGGGATGTGTCACCCGCGCACGTGGGGCACGTTCCCGAAGGTACTCGCGCGGTATGCCCGCGAGCTGGGGACGCTGTCGTGGGTCCAAGCCGTTGCGAAGATGACCGGCCAGTCGGCGGCGCAGT
>CAZKUN010000080.1:30204-33903 GCA_964555935.1 uncultured Armatimonadia bacterium
GTTTGGGCTGGTCGACCGCGGGGTGCTCCGGGAGGGGGCGTGGGCCGATGTGGTGATCTTCGACCCGAAAGCCATCGCCGACCACGCGGCCTACGACGACCCACACCAAGCCCCGTCGGGGGTCCGGCAGGTGCTCGTGAACGGTGAGACTGTCGCGCTGGATGGACTCGTCACCGGCGCGCTGCCGGGGCACGTCATCCGGGGTCGGGTCGCGGACTGACGCGAGCCGAGACCAGGCAAGAAACAAAGGCACCCGCCCCATGGTTGGGGCGGGTGCCTTTTCATTTGGTCAGGTCGTCGTCTCAGCCGCTAGAAGGTCCCGCCATCATCGATCTCATCGATCTGGTTGGCCTGGCCGTTAGCCGGGCCTGCCGCGGGGTTAGTGGGACCATCCTCATAGTAGTATTGGTAGTAGCCGGCCGTCGGGACGCGATACTTGTTCAGCACGACGCCTAGCAGGCTGCCGCGGGCGTGCTCCATGAGACGGATGACCTCGCGGAATGCCTCGACCGTCACGCGTCCGGACTCGGCCGTCATTATGACGCGGTCCGTCTTCGACGAGAGGATGATCGCGTCGGCCAGTAGCAAGGCGGGCGGCGAGTCGAATATGACCACATCGGCCCGCTTGTGCAGCTCGTCGATAACCTCGGTCATGCGCGCGGAATCGAGAAGCTCGGCGGGGTTGGGCGGCAGCGGCCCGGTGGCGATCAGGTTCAGCCCCGGAACGCCCGTATCTTGCAGCACGTCGTCGATGCTCGCTTCGCCCACGAGCACGTTTGTCAGGCCTTTGCCTGGCTCGCAGCCGAACAGGTTCGCCTGGACGGGCTTGCGTAGATCGGTGTCGACGAGGTAGACCTGCTGCCCCGCGTGGGCGGTGATGACCGCGAGGTTGGCGGCCACGGCGCTCTTGCCCTCACCACCCAGCGCGCTGGTTACGAGGAGCGACCGCGCGGGCAGATCAGTGAGCGCGAACGAGATGTTTGAACGCAGCGTCCGGTAGGCCTCCGAGACGGGGCTTTGCGGAGCGCTGAGGGTGATCACCTGCGGCGTTGCGTCCTCCAGGAGCGGGATAGCTCCCAGGAGCGGCAGACCCGTCTGGCGCACGACCTCGTCGGGCGAGCGCACGGTATTGTCGAGGGCCTCGAGGAGCAGCGCAAGCGCGACCCCGCAGAACAGGCCTAGTAGGATCGAGAAAATCAGCGTGCTGATCAGCGGAGCGGTGACGGCCTTGGCCTCCGACGCGCGGTCGGCGAGTTCCGCGACGCCCGACCCCCGCGCCTGTCGAAGCTCCTGTTGCTGCAACGTGTCCAGGAGTTTTCTGTAGGCGTCGCGCGTGATCGCCAGCTTCTCTTGGAGGTTCTTGGCTGCGACCTGCTGTCCGGGAAGTCGCTCGGAGCGTCCGGCAACCTCACGCAGAGCGTCTTCGACCGCACGCAGCTCCAGCGCAAGCCCCTGGGACTGCGCCTCAGCCGCTCTGAGCGCGGATAGCGCCGCGTCGTATCGGGGATTTCTCTGGAAGGTCTGCCGCTGCGTCTCGCGCGGCGCTGACTCGCTCGAGCGCCTCCTGAACCATCGGGTGCTGCTGCGTGTAGCGGGCTTGCAGCCGGGCCAGGTCGGCTTCCTCTATAGCGAGGTTCCGCGAGAGCGTGTCGTACTGTGGATTGGGTTCTGAATCCGGGATCTGGTCTATGGGCTGCTCTTGAGAAACAGCATCGCGCAGTGGTCCGAGCGACCCCCGCGTCCGGTCCAGGTCCTGCTGCACCTGCGTTCGTTTGAGCCGCAGTTCAGAGAGTAGGTCCTGAGTCTTTTGCACCTCTATGTCAGGGTCGGCCATCCCGCTCTGCTCGAGCAAGGTGCGGTACTCTTCGTTGAGATCGTCGAGGTCCTCTTGGACGCCCTTGACTTGGCCCTCGAGGAACTTCCCGGCTTCGCTATAAATCCCGCGACTGCGCGTGCTGGCCGCGTTGACGTAGGTCTGCGCCAGCGTGTTCACCATCGGCACGACGGCATCGCGCCGGACGGAGCTGATGCTGACATTGAGAATGTCGGGCTCCTCGACCTCAACGGACGCGGCCTCGAGAATCTCAGCCGGCGTCGCGCGAATCGGGGCATGCTCGCCGGTACCCGTGGCCAGGTCCCGTGCTGTCGTCTCGGCATTGTCAAAAGTGGCGACAAGCCTCGCCTGCGTGGGTACGGATACCTGGGGTGGGACAGGCGCGTTTTCGTCAACGCTGGTCCAGAACCAGCCGGGGGGAACCGTGTGAATCAGGACGACTGCTGTGGCCGAGTAGTGACGGGGCATCATCGCGCCGATGATCCCACCGGCAAGGGTGATGATCGCCACTACGAGGATGACGAGAAGCCGACGCTTCTGGATTGTGCGGACAATGTCGCGGAACTGGCCATGTGACTGACCAGTGTTGTTGCGCGCGGCATAGCCGTTGCCGTTTAGCTGACCAGCAGTCGCCATCAGCGCACCGCTCCTGTCTCAGTATAAGTGGTGACAGTCGCTCAAGCTTCCGGATTATAGCACGCGCTGGCAACGTGTCAATTGGCTCGCGCGCTTAATCGTAGCCCCAGCGACCTCCACCACGGTGGTGAGTGGAGGACTGAGCCGCCGGTCGTGGAACCTGATGCGGAACGGACTTGACCGTGTTTTCGGCATGTTTTGTCTACATTCCTTGGTTAACATCCAATGCGCTTCACTTGTGCCGGCGCTGGCGGGAGCACCTCACATGTCCATACGTCGATACTGCCGATTGAGCCTATTGCTGGGCATCGTCCTTACAGCGCTCGCGGTCGCCGGTGGCCACGCCGACGACTGGGTGGATCGGCTGAACTCGGCGGACGAACAGACCCGCGCCTCCGCCCTCGGGGAGGCGATGGGGCGCGGCGCAAGCGCGATCGCTCCGCTGGGTGAGTTGGCCGCCTCAGCCGACCCGGCCACGTCACTGCGGGCTCTGCGCGCGATGGAGCGGATCGTTCACTCCGGTAGCGGGCCCGCCACGCCGGTTCAGCGCCGGGCGGCCAGCCTTGCCGTCTGTCGGTTGCTCTGGATCGATGCGCCGGTCCCCGTGAAGGCGGCCGAAGTCCGGCTCATCGGCTACGTCGGCGATGACGAAGCGGTCGCGGCGCTGGCGAGATTACTGAACCACTCCGGGCTCGGTGAGGACGTTCGTCAGGCCCTGTAACGCATCAACACCGCCTCCGCGGGCGCGGCGCTCGTGCGGGGGCTTCGAGAGTCGCCAGCCCGGCTCAAGCCTGGCTATCTCCTCGCGCTCGCGCAGCGGGGCGACCGCGCTTGCTTGCCTGAGATCCTCCCTCTGGCGGCGGATCGCGACCTCGGCGTGCGGATCGCGGCGTTGACGGCCATTGGCGCGCTTGGCGATGCTGGCACTTCCTCGGCGCTGGTGAGCGGCCTTGGCGCATCCGATTCGCGCGCGCGCGCCGCTGCTGCTGACGCTCTGCTGCAGTTGGCGGGTAGGGAGGCGACCACCGGCAACGCTGTCGTCGCGCGCAGGATGTGCGAGCGAGTGCTTCGATCCTCAACGAACACGGGCCGGCGGCTCGCCGCCGTTGCGGCCTTGGGCAGAGCCGACGACTCACGCGCGCTGCCGGCGGTTCTGAGCGCGCTCGGCGATCCCGACCCCGTTTTCCACGCCCAGGCAATGGCGCTCGTCGACAGATGGGCCGAAGGCG
>CAZKUN010000081.1:0-33898 GCA_964555935.1 uncultured Armatimonadia bacterium
GACTCGGGCGACGGCAAGCGCAATGAAGAGGGCGAGGCCACGGTGGCCTCGCCCTTTGCGCCTTGCGTCTCTTAGGGGCGGACCTGCCCCGGGACACGGCTACCGGAGCGGAATCGGGGCAAGAGAGGTCGGGTTACCGCCCGTCGCAATGTGCTCATCGTAGCGAGGCCCGTAAGCGGCGCGCCAATCGCTCACGGTCTGCTCGTAACTGAAGGGCTCAGTGTCATCGATCTCCCACTCTATGGTGACTCGAGTCGTGTCGGGGGCCATCTCGAGCCACTCGTTGCGGTCCGATATGTCGGGCTGTGATGCGCTTGAGGCCGGGTCGCCCTTGATGTGGCGAAGCCCGGGGCGGTCGGCCGTGGCTCGGGTGACGTTCGCGAAATACGGGAGATGCAGCACGACCGTGCTCGGCGCCGCATGCCAGACCGCGCCTATCGCGAATTCTGCTCCGGCTTCGCGCACGTCCATGGCCGCGGACAGCTTCCCGAATTGAGTCGCCGCCTCGACGCCGATGATCTCACCAGGCCGCGCCCACTCCGGAGAAAGAGCCGAGAACAGATGCAGTTGGTCGCCACTTTCGCGGACGAGGAGGTCGCGAAGTAGCGTCATGTATGCTGCGGTGAAACCGATGTCAGGAGTGAGGTGGGGGCCACCGTCTCTACTGGCCCACGGACCTACGCCGGTACCAAAGCCCTCGTGGCAGGCGCCGGTGTGAAGCAGGATGCCATACAGGTAGCTCAAGGCGTCCCGCTGTTCGCCGCGCAGAGCGTGGACCCGCGCGAGGCGGGCCGTCTCATCTATCGCCAGGTGACCGCCCTCAACCGACACGCCTTCGGCCTGAGCGGCGTCTGCTCGGCGGCAGAGGCCGGCGATAACCTCTGACGATGCGGATAGTTCGTCGACCGGGAGGGCGTCGGGAAGCCGCCGATCGAGGTCCAGGACGGCCGATGTCCAACCCTCGGCCGGGACCGTGGCGGCAAAACGTTCGAGAAGCGCGTCACGAGCCTCGTCGCGGTAGAACCGGAACGCCACGGCGTCGTCTTCTCGCTCGAGAAGGGCGGCGAGTTCCGCCATGGATCCGTGAGCGGCCACGACCCGGGTCAGTTCCGGAAGCGAGCCGTCGGCGTCGGGCGGTCGGGATGCGAGCCAGTGCGCGGCACTCCAGATGCTCTCGTAGTTGGCCTCGCACCAGACCTTGTCGCCTGTCATCCAGATGTGGGACGCAATCCCCTGCAGCAGCGACGCGTGTCCGCCGACCGTGCCGTCCGGGGTGAAGCTCCCATCGTCGTGAAGCCCCCCAAGCCAGTACTCCAGACATGCCCGAGCTAATCCGTGGCGCCCGGACTGGTCGAGCGCCTGGATGAGGTCTGCGGACCCCCACGGCGAGAGCTGCCGGCGCATCGGGCGATCCCAAAGCCTGGGTTTACCCTCAGCCGGCGTTTGCACGGACATGAGAGCATATGCCATATTAGCCTGGAACGCGGTGACGGGTTTGTCCTCGGCGATCCGCACCCCGATGCCGGCACGCAGTTCCGCTTCCCATCCCTGGATGACGACGGTTGCCACGTCGTCGTACTCGGCGGATTTCAGGGCGGCGAGTGCCTGCTGGTCCCCGAGCGGAGGCGGAGTCCACGGCATCTTCAGGTCGACGGCGATCTCATCGTCCTTGCCTAACTCCCAGAGCGCGATGAGGACACCGGTCGTGGGCGTGACTTCATGAGCGGTGCCGTCGAACGGTTTGGCGTACTTCACGCCCTCGACGGCAAGTCGCCTTGTCGGTTGCCCGTCCCTGGGCAGAATGCAGACCGCGTGTTGGCTCACTGCCGCGGCGGCCTTCGTGAACTCGTACCGGGTGTCAGCGGCGAAGGGTGCGGCATCCAACGCCGGCGCGCGGTGGTCCAGGCCGGAGTGGCGGATCCCGAAGCCGATGGCCCCGGTCTGCTCCTCCGCATCTCCCAGTCGGCGCGCCCGGAGGCGGATGAAATTCGTCGGACCGGCACCCTCAACAATAGTGGCGAACGCGGAGACGGAGTAGCGGAATGGCCCGTCCTGCCAGGCGTAGTGAACGACCGGCACGTACCCCCCGCCGAGTCGCCTGTCCCTGACGGCGATCGGCACGGGCGGGTTGCCCGTCACCACGAACAGCTCACATGCTCCGGTGTAGAAGGCACCGTCCCACGTGACTTGGGTCGCGCCATCGGCCCCGATGCCTCCGATCATCGTCGACGGTTTGGCGAGATAAGTGAATGGCGCTACGGGGTTCTCGTCGGCGGGGTCTAGCATCTGCGTGGAGCACGCGGTCGCGGCAGTTAGCGCCACGACGAGCGCAACGGCATGCCAATGTTGGGGCAATCTAGGCGCGGCTGCGCGACGCGCATCAGGTCTGTGCAGAACGCCCATTGAGTGTCGCCTCGTCGAGGGAGGGTATCCGGCCACCTCTGCTTTGACACATGCGGGCCTCGCGTGTTCCGCACGGATGCCCGTAACGCCCGCCGCCCGCCGAGGTTGGTCTCAGCGGTCGGCGCGATCAACAGGTCACGGTCGGCGCGATGCTACTTCGTGATCGCGCGGTTGATCCGGCCGATGGCGTCTCGCGCGGAGATGCCTAGCAGGTTCGCGGCGACGTCCTTCAGGGGGACGTATAGCTTGCCCGCTCGCATCGCCGGCGCATCCGCCAACGTCACGAGCTTCCCGTCGATCACCGCCGCGCGCGAGCCTGGGAGGAAGACCATCGTCTTCCCCGACGCCGTCACGCTCGCCATGCGCCCGACCGGACTGTACTGCGTCTGGGCGCCGAGCCTCTCCAGCCCGGCCAGAGTCACGCGGACGTTGCCCGTGCGCTCGGTCGGCGTCGTGCCCAGCGGCGCGGGGCGCCCGCTGGGCAGCTTGCGGACGGCATCGGGACCACCGTTGCCGCGGTAAGCTGGCGTCCCCACGATCCAGTCTTCCGCACTGAGATACGGCGTTACGCCTGCCTGCGCGACGCCTGTGCCCGCCACGTCGTGTCCTGCCACGACCCAGAAGTACTCACCATAGTCAGCGGATGCGACAGATCCGATCGTCAGAGCGACTACCGCGAGAGCCACCGTCAGTTGGACTGTTCTCATGATCTCCATAGCCTCCCATCGGTCTGCGTGAGAGCGACCATCTGGTTGATGCAACACTCCCGTGGCTCGTTGTGCGCCCACGGGAGGGAATTCTGCCGGAGCGCAGTCACTGTGTCGCGATCCCATACACCGCCACCGCAGCCCGGGTTGCCACGATCCCCCGCGGACGCCAGTACGGCTCCTCGCAGGTGAGTTGGGCCGTGCCATCCAACGCGAACTGCCATCGATTGCCTTCTCGGGTCGCTGAGATGCTGTGGTCGTTGCCATCGTTATACCAGCCGCCCGCCGCCTGCGATTCCGCGATGACCTGCGTCTCGTCGCGACCGTACCGGACCAACCGCACCTGGTTGGTGGGCCAAGCCTTCACGTCCGGCGGAGTTCCCATCTGGAACTCGAACGCCGTCAGGCACCCGACCCCGTCGTCATCCATGACTAAGCCGATGCGGTGGGGCGCCGCGCCAAACAGACCGGTGAAACGGTAGGAGACGCTGACGGGGGTTTGCATATCTTCCGGCCAGAGCACTGCCGCGCGGTCCAGGTCGCACGCGTCACAATACAGCGCCGGGACCGTGGGAGGGCTCAACGCGTCAATCGGAGTGCGGACGAAGTAGATGCGGCCGCCAACGGGCGCGGCCTGCGTCTCGTAAAGGACAGTGCCGATGGCATTGTCGTCGAGCTGGACGCTGGCTGGATACGAGCGGTCGCCGCCAACACTCTCCGTGCCGGCAAAGACATCAACGCTGCTTTCAATGTCCCAGGACGCGCCGTGATCGCGGGACACGACCACGCGCTCATTCCGTCGTTCTCGGAACGAGAAGCTGCAGACGATGCGACCGTCGCGAAGCGTGAGCAGATCGCACGGTGTGAACTGCGACGGGATCCCGCTCGACACGGGAGTCGTCCACGTGCGCCCGAGGTCGGCTGACGAGACCTGCCAGAGCGTGGGTTCCGACGGGGATCGGATCAACGCGACAAGCGTCCCATCCGCGGCTCTCGTCACCGCGATCTCGTCCGCCATCTCGCGGCGACCCGTTGGGGTTACCTGCACTTCGTTGATGGCACCTGAACTGGGGTCGTAGATGCTGACGTACGTGGCGGTGTTCTCACCATGCTCCGCATCGGCCCATGGGAGCAACCACGTTCCGTCACCGAGGTCGAGGCC
The DNA here is from genome assembly GCA_964555935.1 of uncultured Armatimonadia bacterium. Taxonomy (GTDB): domain Bacteria; phylum Armatimonadota; class Zipacnadia; order Zipacnadales; family VGFC01; genus CAZKUN01. Next base: position 4,273 of record CAZKUN010000081.1, read on the forward strand.
GCGGCTGCGCGTGTGGACATTTTCCTGTGCTGTCATCTTGCGTGGCTCAGACCAAGGCCGCCCTTCGTCCGCGCTGACACTGATCCAAGCCCAATGGTGCTTGCCGTGAAGGTACTTGTCCCAGATGAGCGCGATCGTGCCGTCGCTCATGCACGAGACGGCCGCGTTCCGGTCGTCCATCGTGGGGTCATCATAGGCAAGCTCTGGGTCGCTCCACGTCTTGCCGTCATCAACGGAGCGGACAACCATGATACGTCCGTCATCCGGGTTGCCGCTGGCGTGGGTGTAGGCCTCGCGGTAGCACGTGAGGAGAGCGCCTGAGTGGGTCCTACAGATCCCGGGGAACGCGACGTGTCTGTCCGATTCGACGACAATTGAAGACACGTCGTTGCGCGGAGACCGGTTGACATTCCGGATGGTCCAGGTGCCGGAAACGGGCCTAAACTGCCCTGGAACAGCCCCCAGTTGGCATCCGCTGAAGTCGACGCTCACATGCTCACCTGCCGAGGCGGGTCTTCACCGGTTCCCCGTCCTTCTCAGCCGACTCGTTTGCGGCCAGCGTCAGGTCGAGTGACTTCGCGCCGTCGAGGTAGCTGCTCAACACCTTCGACTGGTCGCCCGTGCGGATGGCATCGACAAACGCCTGATCGATGTTGATCGTCTCCTCGTACGGGTCGGCCAGTTCGGGGACCTCGGGAGAGCTGTAGAGTTCACTGGTGCCCCAGCCCACGCTCTGGCTGCGCAGCAATATGTCGAGGTCACCACGCCCACCGCCGTCAACGGCCATGCAACTCGTCGTCGCGGTGCCGATGGCTCCGCTCGCGAACTTCATCCACAGTGCCTGCGCATCGGGGATGTCCAGGCCCTCCTGATCGTTCATCGTCCGCAGCGCGTAGCGCGCGCTCACCTCGGTGACCTCGCCTGCGAAGTAGCGCATTAGGTCGGTCTGATGGGTCGTCTGTTCGACCAACTGCCCGCCGGATTCAGCCATGACTCGCCACCAGGGCGTGCCTGGCAGGCCTCCCCAGCGAGTCGTCGTCACGAGGCCGATCGTCTTGCCCGACAGCCAGCGCTTCAGTCGCTGCGTGGTGTCGAGGTAGCGCAACTGGTAGCCGACGCACGAGATGATTCCAGCCTGATCGATGGCCTCGCAGATCTCAAGCACCGCATCCATCGACAGATGCACGGGCTTCTCGACGAAGACGTGGATGCCGCGCCCGGCCGCCTGGATCTCCGCGTCGGTGTGGGCGAATGGGGGGATGCTTACGTAGAGGGCGTCGAGCGATTCACTGTTCAGCATCGCCATATGATCGGTATACGCCGTCGCCCCAAACTCAGCAGCCGCGCTTCCGGCGCGGTCCGAATCGATGTCACAGATGCCGGTGATCGACGCGCCCTCGATGGCCGCGACGCGTGTCATGTGGCCGTTGGCATTGCCGCCCGCGCCTACGAAGCCGATCTTCAACTCAGACATGTTGGTCTCCCTGTTCGCTACACGTTCGGTATGAGGTCGGTGGATATCAGCGTCTTGTACAGTTCCAGCGCGATTAGCTGGTGACCGGTCGGTGTTGGGTGGATGCCGTCCTCGAAGCTGATGTATCGCTGGAGGCTCAGCATATCAGAGTGATCGGCCGCCTCGCTGCGAAACTCTGCCTCGATCGCCTTCGCAACGAACGCCTCGTAGATGTCGCAGACCTTGGCGGGGATGATTCGTCCCGCCTCCCGGACGCCCTCTACGTACTCGAGCAGCGCCTGGTTGCAGCCGCCCCACTTATCGTAGTAGTCGACTGCGAGCGAGTACGGATGCCGTTCGTTGATGATCGGGCTTGGCGTGGTGAGAATGACTTGCGCGCCGATCTCGGCGACCCGCGCCGCGATCTGGCCAAGGTTCTCGACGAACTCGCGCACCGGCGTGTGCTTGTCCGGTTCGTATCGCACATCGTTGCAGCCGAATTGTACGATGACGATGTGGGGCCCATGGTCGAGCACATCCTCTTGGATGCGCGCGAGGCCCTCGGCCGACGTCTCGCCGTTGACGCCGGAGTTGTGGACCTGGAAGAAGATCCGCTCGGCGGCGAAGCGGCTCTTAAGCCGTCGCTCGAGGACGCGCGGGTACGTCTCCTCCGGGTGAACTAGGGGCGTTCCCTGGGTAATGCTGTCGCCGAAGCATACAATGGAGATTTCCTGCAAGGATGGAGTCCTCCCCGTCCGAGTGCTCGTGGTGTCCCTGACGTCGTGGAACAGGCGTAGGGAAACTTCGGTGGCTGAGTTTCCACGGCTGTCGCCGCCTTCAGTGCGTGACGCCCGGCAACCGGATGTCCATGGAGAATTCGACGTCGCGAGCGGCCGTGTGGCATCGCCGGCACACCATCTCGCCCGGTGTCCGGACGATCGTATCTTGGGCTCCGCCGGTCGATGCGTGGAAGAGGCCGGCGCCGTGACAGGCGGAGCAGTCCACGCCGTACTGGTCCGCGCCTTCCGGGTTATACGGCATTCCGCGCCGATTGGCCTCCGAGTGGCACGACAGGCACTCCCGCACCGTGCGGTTGGCCTCAACCAACGTGGTCAACGCCTTCGCGTGGTCCGTGCCTTGCCACTGAGCCTGCTGTTCGTCGTGGCATCGCCCGCACTCGTCAGCAGTCAGATAGCCCCGCCCGCGAATAAGCCGAGCCTCGTCGTCTGAGAACACTGGCGGCAGCGGAGGTTGGTCGGCGTTGGTACCTATCACTCCGCCCTGTGGCTTCTCGAGTCGCGCCGCATAGTACTCATCAACCAGCTTGGCGACCGCCTCGTCCTCGGGTAGTTCGGGGGCCAAGCGGATGAGTTCGTGGTGGTAGCGCGGGCCGCCGTCGGTCAGCTTCACCTCAAGGACGCCGATCTCTCGTCCCTTATTCGAGCCCGGCAGGAGCACTGTTGAGCCCACCAGGTCGGGCGCGGCACCGGGCCACTTCACTGGCCCGCCGACCACAACGTCCACGAGCCCGCGGAGCGCCTCGCGCTCAAGAAAGGCTACATCGTCTGCCCGTCCGAGTTGGCTGAGCAGCACGACGAAGCCGGTATTCTCTCGAGCCTCGGTGAGGTGCGTCAACGCGGCTTGGACGTACTGCTCGTCCTCTGGGTCGGCCACCCAGCCCAGCGACACGATGGCGACGCGGTGCTCGCCGACGGTCACCGTGGCAGTGCCAGGCGACGCGCTCTCTGTCCCAGCATCCATGGCGCCGACAAACGGGATGCCGGCGTTCTCGGCGCTCTCGGCCGTCGCGTCGCCAAGGGCCGCTTCCATAATCCCGAAGCCGACAGCGTCGTAGGACATCTGGGCCATGGCCGCGTAGATGACGTCAAGAAGCTCGCGCGAACTGGCGGAGTTTCCGCTGTCCGCGACGATGGCGTTCCCGTACATGTCCCTCAAGCTCTGTATGAGCAAGGCTCTGCGGGCCAGACCGCCCGCGTTGTCGCCCCCTCACCCACAGCTTTCGAGATAACCCCTGGTGTCGTTGGTATGGATCAGCACGAAGGACGGCTCGTCGAGCGGCTGATCCTCGACCGCAGGAGGTACGGTCTCGGTTTCTAATTGTCGTGTGAGCGGCGCTGCTAGCATCAGCAACGCAGCCAAGGCCGACCGCATATTCGCTCCCTAGGAGTTACTCGGTGTCCGCGTCTTCGGCGAAGCTGGATACCGCCTGGCCTGCATCCGGGTAGAACTTGATGATGTTGTCGAGGCCAACGGCACTTGCCGCGGACCACACGGCCCCCGCGGCTCCCGCAGCCCTCAGGTCGCCGCTCCTGGTGCGCAGTCGCGCCAACGCGACCAGAATCTGTCCGAAGCCGCGGCTAACAATGTACGTCGCCCCCGCTAGATCGAGAACGACGCAGCGGGCTCCGGAGTCGATCAGACCGTCCAGGATCTCGCGGAACCGCTCCACGCCTGTTGGGCCGATGTCCATCTCGCCCGAGACCTCCACGACGGTCACGGCCGAATCGGACAGAGCCTCGCGCACGGTTGCTTCCATGGGAACCTCCTGTGCCCGGATCAGGGTCCAGCAACATCAATGCCTCCCGATACGACGAGCAAGAAGCCGACCACGATGATCCAACCGACCGCCGCTGCTAGGGAAGCAAGGAGAGTCTTCAACCCGAGGTCCTTCCATTCCTTCGTGCGGCCGAAGACGATCTCCCAGAGGCCCAACAAGACTCCACTCGGAGGGATGAGGGCGGATAGGATGAGGTTCGGCACTAACCGCTTCTTAGCTAGCCTACGGTCCCGCGCCTCCGGGGCCTCTGCCCCAACGGCCGCCGTGCTAGCTGCCGTTGCGGCTTCGGTCAAGCGGGAGTCTCCGGGCGCGAACACGAGCCCGGCCTCGTACTGCTTGAGCGCGGGCTCCGGCTCGCCCTGATGCATGAGCACGTGGGCCAGCCACAACCGTCCATCCACGCACTCATGGTCGAGGTCGAGAGCGTCCTGCAGCTTCGCCCGAGCGGCAGCGGCCCGACCCAATTCGAAGTCGGTGACGGCGGCCCGCACCTTGTAGTGGGCCCGCTGTTGGCGCGGCGTCAGCGGGACTGGTGTCGCTTGCGCCACGATATCAGCTCCTCCGCGCAGGAATCAGGCACGTCTCCCGCGCCGATCGGCACCGGGCGAGTGCCTCCCGGACCGTGTGAGTCGGATCCTCCCGTTACGAGCAGACCGCACCTCCTGGTCTGGCTGAGGAATGTCTTGATCTGCCCGCGACCGTGCTTCGGGTGGTACGCTTCGACGCCCTGTATCCCGAGGTCCTTCATGTCAAAGACTGCTCGTGGTTGGCCCCGCACCAGACCTGGGTGGGCGAGCACGGGGCAACCACCGGATTCGGAGATCATCTCGATGGCCTCCAGCGTGCTCGGCCGGACGCGAGGGATGTAGGCCGGCGCGTGGCGCCCGAGATATCGAGCGAACGCCTCGTGCCCCGTAGCGCACTCGCCAGCCTCCACCAGTGTTTGAGCCACATGGGGCCGTCCGACGCTGCCACCCGCCGCCTTGACCAGCACTTGGTCCAGCGAGATCGAGACGCCGATCTCTGAAAGCCGCTCCACGATACGCGCCGCCCTCAGGATCCGCCCCTCGCGAATGTGGGCCAACTGTTCCTGAAGCGTCGCGCTCTGCCGGTCGACCCAGTATCCGAGAATGTGGACCTCGGTCTGCTTGTAGTCCGTGCTGATCTCGACCGCCGGGATGACGAGCTGGCCCGAATCCTGAGCCAGCTCGCTAGCCTCCACGGTACCGGTGAGATCATCGTGATCGGCGATGGCGATTGCTGAGAGGTTGAGTTCCGACGCGGCACTGAGGATCTCTCTCGGTGTCAGCGTCCCATCCGACGCCGTGGAGTGTATGTGCAAGTCAACCGCCATTGGGGCCTTATCCGGCGCCTTTCTCGGCGAGCCACTGGCTAAGCAACCAGACGGCTCCCCGCTTGTCCATCGGTTGATTCATGTCGCCGCAAAACGGCGATTGGATACAAGACGGGCAACCGCCGTCGCACGCGCAGTCATCGATGCGTTCTCGGGCCGCCCGCAACAACTCGCCAAGGTGTTCGTACACGACCTCGCAAATGCCCACGCCGCCTGGGTACGCATCATACAAGAAGATCGTTGGCAGCTCAGTGTCAGGGTGGCTGGGGTGGGCCACGCCTCCGACATCCCGCGTGTCACACGGGGCGACGATGGGCGTCAGTGCCGCCAACGCGTGCTCGATCGCGTGGATGCTCCCCGCGAGGTCGGATGAACGCTCGGCGAGCACGTCGGCGGCCTCGGCGGGCATCGTCAGCCAGACGCCGACCGTCTCGAATTCGTGTGGGGGCAGATCCAACTCATGGGATCCGCTCGGCAGGTCAGCGCCCGCGCGGCGCGTGATGTAGCTAACGACGCGCTCGACAACGCGGACCTCCCCCATATGCTTTCGGACGTCGTCGGCGATGGCCTCGCTCTCGGCCTCGCCCTCGATCCAGACTTGCGAGTCCTGGAGCGCGTCGGTGTAGTGGTCCGTATCGGTCGACGTCACGTAGGCGCACTTTGCCTCGAGGTCGAGGCGCTCGACGATGTAGGTTTCGCCCATGTGCATGTAGACCGCGCCGGCGTGAACCATCTGGAAAGCCGACTGGCCGTCGACCGTGCCCAAGAGACGGTCCTTCTTTGTCGTGTCCACGATGTCATACGCCTCCCCGGCCGCGGATCTCAGGCTGATTTGGCCGGCGGGGTACCCTTCCCCGATCCAGTACCAGCGGGTCCGCTTCGTTATGAAGCGGGCCTCTGCCAGGATGGGTAGTATCTCGCGGGCTTGAGGGCCGAACATGTCGAGTTCATCATCCCCAAGTGGCAGCTCGAAGGCGGCGCAGAGAAGGTGCCCGGCTACGATGAACCTGTTGTGAGGGTCGACGAGGGCCTTCTCGCTTCGAGTCCGGAAGAGAAACTCCGGGTGAGCCATCAGATACTGGTCCACGCTGGTAGCCTGCGCCACGAGGATCGCCAGCGAGTCTTCCTGCCCCCGTCCGGCCCGGCCGGCCTGCTGCAGCGTGCTGGCGATTGTGCCGGGGAAGCCGGTCATGATGACTGCACGGAGGTGGCCGATGTCGATCCCCAGCTCAAGCGCGCTGGTCGAGACTACGCCAAGGAGGCTCCCCTCGAAGAGGCGCTTCTCGATCGCGCGCCGCTCCTTGGGAAGATAGCCGCCTCGGTAGGCCATGATGGCCTTGCGGAGTTTGGACTTCTTGCCAACGTACCGCTGTGTGTGGCGCACGATCAGTTCGGCCGACTTGCGGGCCAGCGTGAAGTTGATCGTCCGGACGCCCCTCTCGACGAGACGGGTCAGGAGCGACGCAGATTCCATCAGCGAGCTGCGCCTGGTGGGGCTGTCGCGCACGAGTGGCGGATTCCAGAACGCCCAGTATCGGCGCCCTTGGGCCGCCCCGTCATTCGAGATGATCCGAACGTCTAGCCCAGTCAGCTTCTCGGCAAGGTCTCCCGGATTGCCAATGGTCGCGCTGCAACAGATGAACTGAGGGTCGGCGCCGTAGTTCGCCGCCACCCGCCGCAGTCGCCGAATGACATTGGCTGCGTGCGAACCGAACACGCCGCGGTACACGTGAACCTCATCGAGCACGACGAACTTCAGGTTGCGGAAGAATTCGGCCCACGTGTGGTGGTACGGCAGCACGCCGATGTGGAGCATGTCCGGATTGGTGAGCACGACCTGGGCCTCGCGCTTGATGGGGCGCCTGCGGGCATGGGGCGTGTCGCCGTCGAAGCAGGCGGCGGTGAACGCCGAACCTGCGCCGAATTCCGAGAGCTTGCGGAGCTGATCTTGGGCGAGGGCCTTTGTAGGGAACACCAGGAACGCCCGAGAGGTTGGGCGCTCGTAGATGCGCTGGGCGATCGGGATGGTGTACGACAGCGTCTTCCCGCCGGCGGTGGACGCCACGACACAGGTGTTCTCGCCGTTCAGCGCGGCGTCGATGCTCTCCGCCTGATGGGTATAAAGCTCCTCGATCCCCAGATCGTCGAGGATGGCTTCCACGCTCGGGTGCAACTCCGACTCCAGCTTGCCATAGCGCGCGGGGCGCGCGTCGGTGACCTGAACATGCGCGATCTGATCCTCGTAGTCGGGGAGTTCCCTAAGCTCCTGGATCAGGGATGCGATGTCCATACTTGGCCACCTCTATACCGGATGGCATCAGTCTTCTGACGGGTCGTCGCCGTTCTCTTCCGGAATGATGTCCGCCTCGGGCGCCCCGTAAGGGTCGCCGAACTGCTCGGCGTCCTCGGCCTTGGTCTCATCCGCCGCAGACCGGTCCTCGGGCGTGATGCCTTCAGCGAACTCGTAGTATGGGTCCTCCGTCTGCTCCGTCTGGATGTCGTCGTCCGACGGGTCTGGCTCAGATGACGGGTCTGGCTCAGATGACGGGTCTGGCTCAGATGACGGGTCCGGATCAGATGACGGGTCCGGATCAGATGACGGGTCCGGATCGTCCTCCAGGTCTGCCTCCGGCTCCGTATGGTCCTGGTACTCGTAGTACGGCTCCTCAGTCGGGGCGACGTCAGCCTCGGGAACCGTGTCGATCGCGGGCGGCGGCGGATCGCCCTCCGGCGGCTCCTCGTCACTCGATTTCTTCTTCGCCTTGCCCTTCTCAACGAGTCGAGCCAGCGAGATGCTAAGCATGTAGAGACCCACCATCGGTCCCGCCAGGAAGCTCAGAGTAACGGCATCCGGCGTCGGCGTTACGATCGCGCAGACGACCGCGATCAGAACGACCGCGATTCGCCAGTGTTTCTGAAGCCAGTCGGCCTTCACGATACCCACGGCCGAAAGGAACATTATGACGAGTGGGAGTTCGAACATCACGCCGAAGATCAGCAGCAACCGCATGAAGAACGTCAGGTAGTTTTTCAGCAGGAATTCGGGGTTGTCGATTCCGAGCTTCTTGTGGAAGCCGATCAGCACCTCGAATGCCCTGGGCGACATCCAATAGCAGAAGGACACGCCGCCAAGGAAGAGGCCGACCGCCGCTGGGAGCAACGGCACGACCCACTTGCGCTCGTGTTCCTCAAGTGCCGGCTCGATGAACATCCACGCCTCGAGCAACCACCCGGGCGAAGCCAGAATCAGTCCGGCCACGCCCGCGATCTGCATCGCGATGATCAGGCCTCCGGCGACATCGAAGATCTTGAAGTCGATCACCACGCCGGCCATCTCGGCGGCCTTCTTGATGGGGGCTTGGGCGACAAGCATCATGTCGTCTTTGACCACCCAGCAGACGATCGCGCCCACTGCTACGTAGGCAGCGCAACGGATAAGCCGCTGCCGCAGCTCCTCAAGATGCTCGATGAATGTGGCTTCGCGTCGGTTGCGCTTGTTCATGGGGTTAGCAACCAAAAGAAAGCCTCCACCGGTTACCGGTGGAGGCAGCAGTCTTAGCCGGAGTGTCATACACGCCCGGCAACGACGTGCCCGGCCGAACCGCGTCGGCGGGGAGACTTGCGTGAGCTTCTAGAAGATCGTGGCTTCCGTCTCCTTGTCGAACAGATGCGCCTTCTCAAGATCGAACACCACGTCCATGGACTCCTGTTCCACCGCACCCGTTCCACTGTCAACGCTGGCGACAAGTTGGATGTCGTCGCTGAGAGTCAGATACAGGACGGAATCGGCGCCCATCGGTTCGATCACGTCGACATACATGCGCACGGTGTTCCCGGGTCCGGGTGTCACCACGGGCGAGATCTCACTGTCGTACATGTCGCTGGGGCGGATCCCGAATTCAACCGTCTTCCCAGCGTAAGGCTTCGTTGCCTCAACGAACTGATCCGGAATGCGCAGGCACGTGTCCGATATGGTGACGCACATCGCGCCATCGATCTCGGAAAGCTCCGCATCCACGATATTCATCGGCGGACTGCCGATGAAGCCGGCGACAAAACGGTTCGTCGGCCTGTTGTAGAGCCCAAGCGGCGTATCGACCTGCTGGATCAGGCCATCGCGCATGACAGCAATTCGGTCGCCCATGGTCATCGCCTCGACCTGGTCATGGGTGACGTAGATCGTGGTGATCCCAAGGCGCCGGTGGAGCTTGATTAGCTCCGCACGGGTCTCAACACGCAGTTTGGCGTCGAGGTTGCTGAGAGGCTCATCCATGAGAAAGACCTCTGGCTCACGGACGATCGCGCGCCCCAGGGCTACGCGCTGGCGTTGTCCACCAGACAGCTCCTTAGGTTTGCGCTTGACTAGGGATTCAGGCAGACCAAGCATGTCCGCCGCTTCGTTGACGCGGCGCTTGATCTCTTCGCGCGGCACGCGGCGCAACTTTAAGCCGAATGCCATGTTGTCGTACACGCTCATGTGTGGGTACAGGGCGTAGTTCTGGAATACCATCGCGATGTCGCGATCTTTGGGCGACACGTCATTGACCAAACGGTCGCCAATCCAGATCTCTCCCGACGTCGCTTCCTCAAGGCCAGCAACCATGCGGAGGGCGGTCGTCTTCCCACAGCCGGACGGCCCGACCAGAACCAGGAATTCGCCATCCTGAATCTCTAGGTCAATGCTGTCTACGGCCAGAACGCTACCGAAATCCTTGGTTAGGGAAACAAGGCGAACTGAGGCCATCGGGCAGGAGTCCCCCAGACGACGAGCTTGCCCCGTAAGCGGAGCGAGGCGAGTATAGCAAAAGGAGCATTGGAGTGTCAACGTTGGTGTCCGACTTGCCCGCGATCCCTTCTATGTGCTCGCGCGTGACGGCGCCCAGAAGATAAGGAGCCGCCGAGCCTCATCCGCGCAGTGGGCCGGCAGCGCGGACAGCGGGGGAGGCCACCATGGTCCGCCAGCGCGTTGCACGAAGCAACGGAGGGGAGCGATGGCCGACATCGGGGAAGTGATAGGGCAAGCGCGCGCTCTCATCGTCGGGGCTCGCGCCGCCGACACGTCCGCGTTGCGCTCTCAGGCTGACGCGTTGCGCGACGACGTTGAGGAGTTGCTGTTCGAGGGCGAGCATCTCGAGGCATGCGGGTTGCTGTCGGACGCTCTGGCATCAGTCCTGCTGTGGGCGCGCGCCAGGGACCGGGGCGACGTTGACCGGGCGGGCGATTACCTGGAACAAGCCGGGCTGTTTGCCGACGCCGCCCACCAGAGCCTGCTCGGTAACTGACCGAGACGCTCAGCTTGATGGTGCTCCGTCGCGGAAGGAGTGGAGCAATTCGAAGGTAGGCACAAGGCCCTCGTACGCGGCGGCGAACACCGGGGCAAGTCGTTGGTAGACGGCTGAGGCTTCGGGATCCGGGTCCTGACGGGCCATCGCCCCGGCCATTTCCTCGGCTACGCTGAAGTCGTTTACCAAGCCGATGCCGACCGCTCCGGCAATCGCGGCGCCTAACGACGTCGCCTCGTCCAGGTGGGTGGGAGTCAGCACGGGCACCCCATACACATCAGCGAGTATCTGTCGCCACACCGCACCATTTGCCCCCCCGCCGATGACTCGCATGTCAGGTATCTTGGCTCCCAGTTCGCGGAAGATGTCGACCACCGTCCCCAGATTCATGGCCACGCCCTCCAGCACCGCGCGGCACATGTGCGCCTTCGCGTGTTCCTGGGAAAGTCCTATGAAGGCGCCGCGCGCATTTGGATTCCAGTGGGGCGTCCGTTCGCCCATTATGTAGGGCAGGTAGAGAAGCCCATTCGCCCCTGGGGGGGCAGTCGCGGCTTGGGCGTTCAGAAGCTCGTACGCGTCGGTGCCGTCTGCCTCAGCTTGCGCTGCTTCCTCGTGTCCGAGGGTGTTGCGGAACCATTGGTAACACGCCCCGGCGGCTTGAGTCGTGCCCGCGGGCATGTAGAGGTCGGGCACGAGGTGCGCGAAGGTGACCGTGCGGTGCTTCGGATCGAGCAGCGGAGCGTCTGTAGCCAGGGCAATCCACGAGGACGACCCAATGTAGTTGTAGGCAGCCCCCTCGCGCACTGATCCTGCGCCGACCGCCGCGCACGACCCGTCTCCGCCGCCGATCACCACGGGCGTCCCGGCCCTCAGCCCGCACTCCTCAGCGGCGCCCGGCAGCACCTCGCCGACAACGTCGGTGCTCGGCCTTGGTTCGGGTAGGAGCGCAACATCAAAGTCGACGGCATCTAGGATCTCCGCCGACCACGTCCGCTCCGTCAGATCGAAGCAGTTCGTCCCCGATGCGTCTGAGTAGTCAGTGGCGCGAGCGCCTGTGAGACGCGCTGCCACATAGTCCTTGGCCTGTAGGAAGCACTCCGCCTCGGCGTATATCTCCGGCTCGTTGTCGCGCACCCACATGATCTTCTCAATCGAATACGATGGCCCGAGTCGGTGGCCAGTGATCTCGTAGATTCGATCCGCGCCCACGCGCTCCGCGATCAGGTCTGTCTGCGCCTCCGCGCGCTGATCGGCCCAGATGATTGCGGGGCGTAGGGCACGTCCCTTCGCATCGACCGGGACGCAGCCCATCATCTGGGCGCTGAACGACACGCAGGCGACATCGCCGGCGCCCGCAGCACTGGCCCCGAGCAATTGGCGCGTCGATTCCACGACGGCGCGCCACCACGCATCGGGATCCTGCTCAACGCGGTTCTGCCCGAGATGATGTGTCTCGTAGGGGGAGAATGCCGAACTCACAAGTCCGCCGCCGACGTCGTAGAGCGTGGCCTTGTTCCCCGTCGTGCCGAGGTCGTGGGCCATGATCAGACGAGCCATCCGGGAGCCTCCCAAAGTTGCGTCCGTCTGGGGCAGCATTCCAGCCGCCGCCTCATGTTTCCTTCGATGCCGTCGCCGTCCCCGCTCCCGTCCCATCCGTAATGCAGGCCACTCGAACGCTCCGGTGGAACAGCCACCTTGCTCTTGACTTGCCGGACCCGGGAGGTCTTCCCATGGACGCCGACGCCCTGCGCGAGAAGCTCGACGGCCACCGGATCTTCATCGTCCCTTACTCCCACTCCGACTGGGCGTGGACGTACACCCGCGAGTGGCATGAGGAGCGCTACGCTTTGGTCTTTTGGGACGTGCTGGAGATCATGCGTGAGGACCCATCGTTTCGCTGGTTCTTCGACACCGAGAACGAGCAACTCGCGCCATTCCGCGAGCGGCATCCCGAGTTGATGGCCGAACTCGCGGAGCGAATTGCCGAGGGGCGGATCGGCGTTTCGGGCGGCACCATCTGCGATCCTCACCCGCACCGCATCGGTGGCGAGACATTCATCCGGAACATGACAATGGGCCGCGAGTATTTTGGCGCGCAATTCCCCGGAGTGGATCTGTCGGTCTTGGTGCTGAATGATGTGATCTTCGGCCACTCCCAGTTGCCCCAGCTCGCGCGCAAGGCGGGCTACGATTACTACCGCGCATGGCGCCCCGGCGAAGCCCTGGACCAAAAGGGGATTCCGAGGCATTTCCAGTTCCGCGGGCTTGATGGAACAACCGTGCTCACCTCTCGCGGCATCTACGGCGGCACCTACTGGGGATTCCCGGCGGACTTCCAGGACGACTGGGACGGCGCCATCACGAAACTCGCCGACGAGATTCACGATTCCATCCTGATGAGCCCCGCCAAAGTCGGCTGGTGGTCACACGGCATGGATGATGGTCGGCCACTGATGGACATGCACGAGAAGCCAGTGGATATGGTCGCCTTCAGAGACATCTTCAATGCGCGGGAGCCGGCGGAGCTGGTCTTCGGCACGCCGCTGGAGTGCTTCAAGGAACTCGAGCGACACGTCGACGACATCCCCGAGGTCGAAGGCCCGCTGGATCCTGTCGGCTGGAGTTACTGGTACGGCCAGCTTGGTAACGACAGCCTCCGCACCTGGCGCTGTGTCGCGGATGAGACCATCGTTGCCGCCGAGACCTGGCAGACCCTCGACTGCGTGTTCGGGCGCTCGTACCCGAGTCGGCATATCGACCGGCTCTGGCGTCTCCTGCTGAAGACATGCCCTCACGCCACGCTCTGGCTTTTCGAGGACGACTACCAGGAACTCCTCGGCGATGTGAAGGCCGTGGCCCGCGATGCCAACGCCCTCATCGCTCCGGCCCTGATGAAGAAAGCCCAGAGGGCCGGCACGCCTGGTCCTGGGCAGCGGGTGGTGCTCTTCAACGATCTGGCCTGCGCCCGCGAGGAGACTGTCGAGTTCCACAAGGCCTTCCCGGCGCGAGGCACGGTAGATGTCTCGGTCCTTGCGCCGGACGGCACGGCGGTGCCTCATCAACTCCTCGATGTCGAGCGCTACGAGGACCACACGCTGAAGGAGGCCACCGTTGCCGTCGCTGCATCGGTGCCCGCCGTGGGCTACACGGCGTTGGCGGTCGACGAGGCCAAAGGTGAGGCCGAGGCGCCAGCGGACACGCCCGTTGACAGCTTCACTGTGACCTCAGCCACGTCCACTCTCACCTTCGCCGAGGGGCGGCTGGTCGCGCTGGTTGACGCCCGCACGGGTGACGCGTATGAAGCACCGGACAGCCTGCGCTTCTTCGAGATCGAGGACACTGGGCCATACCACTACGGGCCTGTCCGCAACGTGGTTGACGTTTGCGAATCGACCTGCCGCCTTGTGGCAGACGGCTCGCTCCTCGCGAAGGTCGAGGCGGAAGCAGGCATCGGCGATCACCGCGTCGAGCAGGAGGTCGTCCTGCACAAGGGGTCGGGGCTCCTGGACTTCACGACTGCCATCGATTCGGCCGGCGGCGATGGGTTCTTCCGCACGCACTTTGCGTTGCCATTTGCCGGCGAGATGGTCGCCGACATTCCGTTTGGGGTTGAGTCGCGCGACCTCTCGCAGGAGCCGTACGGGTCGCTTGAGCGGATGCGCGAGGACGTCTTCTGGGGATCAGGCTGGGCTGCCTATGGCGACGGCGCGCGCGGCTGCGCGTTGCTGATCGGATCGGGGATGCAGGGCTTTGCGTTCGATGCCGATCAGCGCGTCCTCTCTCACACGCTGCTGAAGACGATCACCCACCTGCGCGATGATTGGGAGCGCCACGAGACCCGCCTGCGCGAGGGCAAGGGACGCCACATCTTCCGCTACGCTCTCTTGCCATTCACGGGAGACTGGCGATCGGCTGGAATCGCTCAACGTTCGCTGGCTTGGCGCAGACAAGTTCGTGTCGTGAAACCACACGGCCCGGCCGGCCCGGCGCCTTGCTCCCACTCGTGGTTGAGGGTCGAGCCCGATTCGGTCATCCTGTCGGCTCTCCACCGAGATGGAGACCAGCACGTGTTGCGAATCTTCGAGACGCATGGCGTGGAAACGGAGACATCGATCCGACTCCCATTCGAGCCGCTGTCGATTGCGGAGACCGACTTCAACGGCAACGAGGTGGATCGCGAAATCGAGGTGGACGGGGCGACAGTCAGCACCGTCCTGAGACCGTGGGAGATCGTGACGTTGAGGGTGTTGCCGTGAGCGACTAGGCGCCGCCGAGCACCTGATCCAGCTCCCGTTGGGTTGCGACCTTGGCTTCGGCGAGCGCTTCCTCGGGCGTCTTCTCGCCGTAGACGGCGGCATCGACGGCGCGCTGAAGGGCGCGCATGTAGAAGGCCTGCACGGGCATGACCGGGCGCTGGTGGCGGCACTCGGTCAGGATGTTGTAGAACTCCTGGTAGTGCGGCTTCTCGCCGACATTCTCGAAGTACGGAGAGGTGCTTAGGCCGGGGAACAAGCCCGTCTCCTCACCAACAAATCGCGTCCCCTCGGGACTTGCGCAGAGCCACCGAATGAACTCCCAGCCATCGTCCTGATTGGCCGCGTTCTTGGGGATGGCCATGCACCAGCCGCCGACCCATGAGCTGTGCGACTCTCCGCCCTCGGGGTGGGGGATGAACGTAACTCCATAGTCGAGCCCCGGCGCGTATCGCTCGATTTCCGATATGCCGCCGATGTGCAGGCACATCATCGCCATTTGGCCGGTGTAGAAGGGGTTGTTCTCCTGTGTCCCGAACCCGGCCTGGAGGCTGGCGATCTTCGTCACGTCGTGCTTCTCAGCGTAGGAGACCATCCACTCCAGCGCGCGGACGATCTCGGGCTCATCGCAGGTGATCGTCTGGTTCTCGTAGTCGTAGAACCGGCCGCCAAACGCCCAGCCCCAAGTGAACATCGAGTTCGCGCCACCGTACTGCGCCCACGGGATGAGCCCGACGTTGGTTAGCTCGCCCTCCAGCGTTCGGGTGAGGGCATTGGCGATCTCGTCCATCTCATCAACGTTAGTTGGCGGGGCGTCGGGGTCTAGCCCGGCGCGCTTGAACGCGTCCCGGTTCCAGACGAAGCCGAAGTTCGGATCGGCGCAGAACGTCAGCGCCCAGACCTCGTCCTGGTAGTCGCACTGCTGCCAGCATGGCGGGAAGAAGTCGTCTTCGATGACGCGGGATGCTTGGCAACGCTCGCCGATCGGCTCGAGAGCCCCCCACTCCGCCCATGGCGCGACCTGGGGGCCGTCGACGAAAATCACCTCGGGGGGGGTCTTCGCAGCGACGGCGGTGAAGAACTTCTGGTTAGTGGAGAGGTCATTTGCCGCGAAGACGAGTTCGACGTCGATGTCGGGGTGGGATGCCTCGAAGGCTGCAGTGACGTTGCGGAAGCCCTCGGCCATCGTGCCGCCCCAAACGTGCCAGACGCGGATGGTGCGTTTGCCATCAGCGTTGGTGTCTTCTCGGCGGGAGCATCCGGCCGCTGTGATGGCCACGAAGGCGGCGATGGCGAGCGTGCTGTTGCGTATGAATAGAGTCGCGTGGTGTGGTCGCACTTGCGGGTCGCCTCCAAGTGAAACTCGTTCACCGCCGGCAGAACAGCAACCTGCCGGTCGCCTGGAGCGCCGCGACCCACACGGGGATCAGGGAGGACTATCATGCATCGTCAATGGCTGATTGCGAACATCTTCGTTGCGTTGGTCGCCGGTGTCGGCACGGGCTCGGCAGTGATTGCTCAGGAAGAGGAGCCACCGATAGTCGAAGAGCTGCTGGACGACGGGGGTTTGGGCGATGGCGATCTGGACTTGGACAGCGAGGACTGGGACTCGGTGACGGAGGAATGGGACGCCGACGCGGACGGCTCGTCGGGCACCACGACGCACAGCGCGCCCGCGCCCCCACCCGCGCTGGCGGTTGCGTCCATGGCCGTCTTCATGCTGTTCTACTTTGCGTTCATCTTCCTCATGGTTTTTGGGCAGCTTGCCATATTCGTGGTGAAGCTCATCGGCCTCTACGACTGCGCTCGGCGCGACTTCGACGACCCGAACACGCGCGCGCTGTGGTGCATCGTGATTGTCTTCATTCCCCTGCTGGGGGCCATCATCTACTACTTCGCGGTGTACAAGGACAACACGCCGCCGATCCAGTTGCAGCGTCCGCCGGTAGCGGTTATCCAATGAGGGATGCAGGACGCGATCGTAGCGCAACCCAAGTCAACTGTGGGCGGGCGCCCAACTTGACACTGCCCCGCCCGTAGTTATAATGGCTATCGAACGGTTGTTTGCATCCCCTTCGCGCTCTCTGCGCGGCAAGGACCCCACATGGATGTTGACGGTTTCCTGCGCGAGATTCTGAACCGGCGCTCGCACCAGGAGCAGGCCGTGCATTCCGAAAACGTGCCCGCCCGCGAGGCGACGTTTCAGGACCTGAAGGAGCCGCTGCACCCGTCGATGCAGGCTGTGCTGCAGAAGGACGGCATCGAGCGCCTCTACTCCCACCAGGCCGACGCCGTTGAGGCTGTGCGGACAGGCGAGAACGTCGTCGTGGTCACCGGCACGGCCTCGGGGAAGACCCTGTGCTACAACGTCCCGGTGGTCGAGACGCTGCTCGATGAACCTCGCGCAAAGGCGATTTACCTCTACCCGACCAAAGCCCTGGCACAAGACCAACTGCGAGTGCTCAACCGGCTGAGAGAAGTCGATCCGAAGCTGCCCATCGAGGCGGGGACCTACGACGGCGATACCCCCCAAGAGACCCGCCGGAAGCTCCGCGATGACGGGAACATCATCCTGACGAACCCGGACATGCTGCACTCGGGCATACTCCCCAACCACGCGCGCTGGGGCGATTTCCTGGCGCAACTGCGCTACGTCATCATCGACGAGATCCACTCGTACCGAGGCATCTTCGGATCGAACGTGGGGAACGTTATCCGCCGCCTGCGCCGCATCTGCGCGCACTATGACGCGAAGCCACAGTTCGTCGCGGCTTCGGCGACGATCGACAACCCGAAGGACCACGCGGAGGGGCTGGTTGGCGAATCGTTCACGGCGGTAACCAGCGACGGCTCGCCGCGCGGCCCTAAGCGCTTCGTGCTCTGGAACCCACCTTATATTGACGAGGGCAAAGTCGAGCGCCGCAGCCCGAATTTCGAGGCTCAGAAGCTGATGGTGGAACTGGTGCGCTCCGGGATTCAGACCATCTGCTTCGTGCGAGCGCGACGGACGGCGGAGGTTCTCTACCGGTACGTCCAGGACGAGCTGATGGAAGAGAACCCGCGGCTCGCGGATACCGTGAGGGCGTATCGCGGCGGGTACCTGGCGGAGGACCGGCGGGAGATCGAGCAACTCCTGTTCTCGGGCAAGCTGCTCGGGGTCACCACGACGAATGCCCTTGAGCTGGGGATCGACATCGGCAGCCTCGACGCGGCGATTCTCGTGGGCTACCCCGGCAGCGTCGCGAGCACCTGGCAGCAGGCCGGGCGTGCTGGGCGAGGGGCGGAGGAGGCGCTGGTCATCCTGATCGGTCAGAACAACCCGATCGATCAGTACATGATGCAGCACACCGAGTACTTCTTCGGACAGGCCCCCGAGCAAGCGATCATCAACGCGGAGAATCCGTACGTGCTCGCGGGGCACTTGCAGTGCGCGACGGCTGAGTTGCCGATCACGGCGAGCGACTGCCGGGAGTTCGGCGAAACCACGCCGGCGGTGATGGAGATCCTGGATGAAGAGGGCCATGTCTACGAGCGCGACGGGCGGTGGTACTGGAAAGGCGAGAGCTACCCGGCCCGCAACGTCAACCTACGTAACATCGACGAGAACAACTACCTCATCCAGGATGTGACCGGCGAGAAGCCGAAGGTGATCGGCCAACTGGATGAACTCAGCGCCTTCACGCAAGTGCATCCGCAGGCGATCTACATGCATCGGGCGGAGACGTACTTCGTGGACGACCTGAATCTCACCGAGAAGATCGCCTACGTGCGGCGCGGCGACTACGACTACTACACGCAGGCGATCGACAAGACGGAGATCCAGATCGAGGAGACCGAGATTGATGAGAAGTGGCGCGTCAGCGACGCCTGCTTCGGGCCGGTGGTCGTGACGACGACGGTCCACATGTTCCGGAAGATCAAGTTCTACTCCCGGGACAGCGTGGGTTTTGGGAACCTCGACCTGCCGCCCCTGCCGCTGAACACGGATGCTGTCTGGACGATACCTCCACGGCACGCTCTTGAGCGGGTGCGAAGCTATGGCCGCATACCGGAAGACGGCCTGCTGGGTATCGCCAACGCGGCGATCGGCGTGTTGCCACTGTGGGTGATGTGCGATCCGGCGGATGTCGGTTCGGCGGTGGACTCATCGAACACGGGTAGCCCCGCGATCTTCATCTATGACCGCTACCCCGGAGGCCTGGGGTTCGCGCAGAAGGCACAGGAACTGGTCGAGGACCTGTTCGCGTCCGCGCTGTATCTGATTCAGGAATGCGAGTGTGACGAGGGCTGTCCGTCGTGCGTGGGATCGCCGCTGCCGGTGTATGGGCCGCCCAGCGGTGATCTCGATTCGCGTGGGAAGATCCCGGACAAGGAAGCCGCGCTTTGCCTGTTGCACGACATGTTGGAGAAGGAGGCGTATGAGCCGAAGCCGCTGGACCCGAAGAAGCTGCAGCAGCGATTGAAAGCGGCCGGATACGTCGCGCCGGCGCCCGGCGACGAAGCCCCCGCGGAAGAGCCACTCCCGCGCCCCGTGGCCAAGAAGCTTCCGGCGAATGTTGAGAAGCGACTGCGCCGGCGGATTGGGAAGTTCAAGAGGTAGATGGCCGGACAGATGCCGGAACTCCCTGAAGTTGAGACGATTCGTCGAGACCTGCAAGAACGGCTCGTGGGCCGGACGGTTGAGCGCGTCCGAGTTGCTCGCGCGTCGGTCATCGTCGGCAGCGCCAGCACCGTGCGTAAGCGGCTGGCGGGCCAGGAGGTTCTCGCCTGTCGGCGGCACGGGAAGGTGTTGATCGTCGACTTCAGCCGCAGGCACTCGCTACTGGTTCATCCCCGAATGACGGGCCAGGTGATCATCAGCGAAGAGCGCGCTAGGCCTGATTATACGCGGGTCACCTTCGACCTGGCTGATGGGGGGGCGCTGTTCTACGCGGATTGTCGGGCGCTCGGGAAACTTGAGGTCTGCCCGACAGAGATGGTGCCCGACTCAGAATCGCTGCGTCGGTTTGGGCCGGATGCTCTGGCGGATGATGCGATCGCAAGCCTACCGCGGCGGGCCGGCCATCGCCGAGTGCCCATCAAGGCATTGCTGCTGGACCAGTCGGCGATCGCCGGAGTGGGGAACATCTACGCCTGCGAGGCCCTCTACCGGGCGCGGGTGCCGCCGGATCGTCGGGCGAACGAGTTGACCCGCGCGCAATGGCGACGACTGTGCAGCACGGTCACGGAGGTACTCGCGGAGGCGATAGAAGCTCGCGGGACCACGCTGCGCGACTACCGTACGGGGATTGGGACGCCAGGCGGGTATGCCATACGGCTTGCGGTCTATGGGCGGGAGGGCGAACCGTGCCTGGCTCGCGCGTGTGATGCGATGATCGAGAGGTGCGTTCAGCAACAACGCTCCACGTTCTACTGCCCGGTGTGTCAGGCGCGAGGGCGAGGAGGGGAAACGCAACCGTGAAGGGAAGACGTGCTGGGATTTCATCATGGAGAAGCAGTCACCGCAAACGCACGCTTACACGCCCGGCTTGCGCGTCACGGCCCATACCGTGCTCCGCAAGGAGCGACGCCTACCCCTGGCCGGCGAGGTGCGAGTGACGGCGGGCCAGTCCGTGCGCGCCGAGGAGATTGTCGCCGCAGCAGCTCTGCCCGGCAACGTCATCTCGGTGAATGTCGCCAACAAGTTGGGATGCACCCCCGGCGAAGTGCCTGCGTTGGTGACCGTGAAGGAAGGCGACGCGGTCAAGCAAGGCGACTTGCTCGGCGAGACGGCCGGCTGGTTCGGCCGCTTCAAGACGTCGTGTGAGGTCCCCGAAGACGGCACGGTAGAGACCATCAGCGAAGTTACCGGTCAAGTTCTATTGCGCGCCCAGCCCATCCCTGTCGAGTTGCCCGCCTACGTCGACGGCACCGTCATCGAGATAATGGGCGACGAAGGATGCGTCATCGAGACATCGGGAGCACTCGTGCAGGGCATTTTCGGATTGGGCGGGGAGACGTTTGGCGAACTCCGCATGGTCGCGGACGTGCCGGGCACGCCCGTCACGGCCGACGGCATCGATGATTCGCTCGCCGGTGCGATCATCGTCGGTGGATCGCTGATTACTCCCGAAGCCGTGGCTGCCGCTCGTGAGGCGGGCGTCCGTGGAATCGTCGCGGGCGGCATCGACGCTGACGAGGTCGATCGCGTGTTGGGCGAGCCGCTGGGCGTTGCGATCACAGGACACGAGCAGATAGGCCTAACGATTGTTTGTACGGAGGGTTTCGGCTCGATGCCGATGGCGGCTGGGACGTTTGAGTTGCTGCGTGAACGTGCGGGTCTGCGGGCGTCCATCAACGGCGCGACGCAGATTCGCGCGGGCGTAATCCGCCCCGAAGTCATCGTGCCGGCGGATGGCGGCCCAGGCGACCAAGGAACAGGCGACGACGACGCCGAACAGGGGTTTCATGTCGGGAGCTTCGTGCGAGTAATACGCTCCCCGCACTTCGGGGCCATCGTCACGGTCGTGGAGTTGCCCGAGGAGCCGCAGTTGATCGAAACCGAGGCCAAGGTCCGAGTGCTCGTCGCGGAGTTGCCCGATGGACAGCACGTGACCTTGCCCCGAGCCAACGTGGAGCTGATACAGCATTGAGCAGGACTTCCCGGCGCGCCAACTGCCTGCTGTGTGCCCTCGCCTGTGCGGGCGGGCTAGTGCTCATGGCGGGGTGCGGGGTGGATGTTGGACAGGCCCACGACCCGCTCGCGGCGGCCCACGCCCCGTCCGACATCCAGGCAGAGCCCGCGCCGGATGACGAGCCCGAGGATGGCGAGCCCGTCTTTGAGTCCGGAGCCGAGGCAACGGTAAGCTGGCTGCCGCCGGAGGACGACACGCCGGACGGCATGGAACTGAAGGGCTATCGGATCTACCAGGCGGAGGACGACGGGGACTTCGCTGGGCTGCTGATTCCGGCCTCGACCGAGGCCGCCGAGGACGACGCGGCACGGGTCGAGACTCAGGCCACGGAACTCTGGACGTGGAAGGCTTACCGTTTCAAGGTCGCGGCTCTATACGGCCCGCCTCTCGCAGAGGGTGAGAAGAAGGAGACGTGGTACGTAGCGGGCGCGGTCAAGCCGGAGAACGGGGACGATCCGGTGCCGTACGTGGTGCATGAAGCCTTGTCCACCGGCGAATCGGGTGAAGTCAGGACGACGGCGAAGCTGTACAGCGTCAAGAAGACAAACATCCTCGTCTGTTTCTTGGCCTTTGCCGCGATCGTTGTTTGGTACATCCGGCATGCTCGGTCTGGCGGCGAGATCTATATTCGTCCTATCGCCGGCATGGAGGCCATCGACGAGGCGATCGGGCGAGCGACGGAGATGGGCAAACCGATCCTCTATGTTTGCGGTCTTAGTGGCCTCGGCTCCATCTCGACCATCACCTCTTTGACCATCCTGGGGCGGGTTGCCCGACGCACGGCCGACTACGAGACACCCCTCCTGGTGCCGTGTGCGGATCCCCTCGTCATGCTGGCGGCCCGAGAGATCGTGCGGGAAGCGTACGCGGATGCCGGAAAACCCGACGCGTACCGCGAGCAGGACATCTTCTTCGTGACGGACCGGCAGTTTGCCTACGTGCTAGGTGTGGCGGGGATCATGCTCCGCGAGCTTCCGTCGGCGAACATCTTCATGGGCTACTTCTTCGCGGAGTCGCTCATCCTGGCGGAGACCGGGGCAGTGACGGGCGCAATCCAGATTGCCGGGACGGACGCGGACACGCAGATCCCGTTCTTCGTGACCGCGTGTGACTACACGCTGATGGGTGAAGAGCTGTATGCGGCGACCGCATACCTGTCGCGCGATCCACTGCTGCTGGCTCAACTCAAGGCGCAGGACATCGGCAAGGCCGCGATGGGTGTCGTGATTGCGCTGGGCACGGTCGCCATGAGTGTGGCGGTGTTCCTCGGGCTGGGCAGCCCGGGAGCGCAGAAGCTGGGCGAAACGGTCATCTGGTGCCTGGATCTGTTGGGAACGAGATAGTCCGGCCCGGAGCACGAGCGCCGCGACCAAGGAGATGCAGACGTTGAAGATCCGCGTTCCTCTGATCATCACGTTCATCACGGCGATCATCATGATCGCCGTTCAGTTCACGCCTCATCGCCTGGGCGAGTTCGTCCAGACGGAATTGAGCAGTTGGTACGTGGTTATCGCCGGTTTGGGCCTGGTGCTGGGTCTGATCAGCCTGCTGCAGCGGCACCTGGGGAAGATTGCACGCAAACAGCGCGACTGGGGCTACAGCCTGGTGGCCGTCGTGGCGTTCGTCGTCATGAGCGTGCTGGGTGTCGGCTGGGACATCAAGGATGGGACGATCTTCTACTGGCTGTTCACCCACCTCTACGTGGCACTGGAAGGCACGGTGTTTTCGCTGCTGGCCTTTTTTGTGGCGTCGGCGGCGTTCCGGACGTTCCGAGCCCGGTCGGTCGAGGCTACGCTGCTCTTGACGGCTGCCTTGGTGGTGATGTTTGGCCGGGTGCCGCTCGGTGAGATGATATTCTCTCAGAGCCCCGAAGTAGCCGAGTGGATCATGTCGAATCCGGCGCTGGGGGCCAAGCGTGGGATCATCCTCGGGGTGTCGCTCGGGGGTATCGCGATGTCGCTCCGGATTATCCTGGGCATCGAACGGTCGCACCTCGGTGGCGGCGACTCGTAGCCACCGGTTGCGTGAAAGACACGAACGATGATTGCCGACAAGCTTCTGCGTATGGACCGGCGGATCGTGTTCGTCCTCATTGCTCTGGCAGTGGGGCTGCCGCTTGTGCTGGGGCTTCAGTTCCCGGCGGGCGAGAACCCCCGGACGCAGGCCATCTACGACCATATCGAGAGCCTGGAGCCGCGCGACGTCGTCATCATCTCGTTTGACTACGGTCCCTCATCCATGCCGGAACTGAACCCGATGGCAGCGGCCGTCGCGCGCCACGCGCTGTCCCGCGACCTGCGCGTGGTGGGCATGACGCTCTACCCGGATGCGCCGATTCTGATCGACAAGATCCTCAACCGAGTGGGTCGGGACTTGGGCAAGGAGTCCGGGGTTGACTATGTGAACCTGGGTTATCGGCCTGGCTATTCAGCGGTCATCCTGCAGATGTCCAGCGACATCGGGAAGATCTTCGAGACCGACTTCGAAGGGCGTCCGTACAGCGGGCTTGAGGTGACACAGGGCCTGCGGAACTTCGACGACGTGGGGTTGGTCTTGGATCTGTCCTCCAGCGACATGCCGGGGCTGTGGGTGCTGTATGCGTATCAGGACTACCACGCGACGATCGCGGCGGGCGTCACGGCCGTCATGGCCCAGGACTACTACCCGCATCTGCAGGCGGGGCAACTTATAGGCATGCTGAATGGCATGAAGGGGGCGGCGGAGTACGAGAAGCTGGTGGATCAGCCCGGAGACGCTATGGGCGGCATGGCGGCGCAGTCATTCTCGCAGTTTCTGATCATCGGGCTGGTGCTGCTCGGAAACGTCTGTTACTTCATCGCCCGCAAACGTGGGACGGCTCGCTAGCACCGACTTCGCGGAAGAGGCTAAGGTAGATGCCGGAGACGATACTGGGGCTCTCAACCAACGTGCTGGGGATCTGGCTCGCGGCGCTTGCTACGCTCGCGATCTACAGCTTCCTGTATAAGGACAACCCCATCTACAAGTTCGCCGAACACCTTTTCGTCGGCCTGTCGGCGGGCTATTCCGTGGGTCTAGCGTACCACCAGGTCCTGATCGATCTGATCTGGGAGCCCCTCTTTACCCCGGCTGCGGTACACAGGCTGACACCGAATTACCTGGTCATCATTCCGACGATCCTGGGAATGCTCATGTTCCTGCGTTTCAGCCGGAAGTATGGGTGGATCAGCCGGTACACGCTCTGCTTCATCTTCGGCTGGGGAGCCGGGGCGGGGATCCCGCGGATCGTGCAGTTTCTCCTCAAACACGTCCACAGCACTTTTGTGCCGCTGTTGCCGCATGACGCAGACGCCGGCGTGTGGCAGGTCTGGGCCGGGATCTCGGCTCTGATAATGGTGGTCGCGGTCATCACGACGCTGTGCTACTTCTACTTCTCGAAGGAGCACAAAGGCGCTCTCGGCGTCGCCGGGCGTATCGGCATCTGGTTCCTGATGATTGCATTTGGCGCGGGTTTTGGGAATACGGTCATGGCCCGCCTCTCACTGCTGATCGGCCGGTTCCAGTTCCTGCGCGACGACTGGTGGCCCACCATCGTCAACATCTTCACCTAACACCCGATCAAGCCTGACGAAGGCAGAGCGTCGCACTTCACCCGGAGTCGCTCATGAGCACGGACATCGTCGCTGCCATCGATGTCGGGACGCAAGCGGCACGGTGCATGTTCGTGGCCATCGACGGCGAAGTGCTGGCCGACGGTGAGGAGTCGATTCGGGTCTCCTCAGACACGCTCCCCGAGGGATGGGCCGAGCAGGACGCCGATGAGTGGTGGCGGGCTACGCAGGTTGCATGTGCCAAGGCGATGCGAGAGCTATCTCGGGGTCGCGGCTTGGATAGCACCCGCATCCGCGCGGTCACCGTCGATTCGACGTCGGGAACAGTCGTCCCGGTTGGCGGCGAGGGACAGGCCCTGAGGTCGGCGCTGATGTACAACGATGTTCGGGCGATTGAGGAGACGGAGATCGTCCAGGCTGCCGCGACCGATCTTTGCGCCAGGCTGGGTTATGCCTTCCAGCCCTCATTCTCGCTACCGAAGATCCTCTGGCTGAGACGCCACGAGCCGGATACGTTCGCAGATGCGCGCCGGTTCCTCCACGCCGCCGACTACATCGTCGCCCGGCTGTCGGGCGGAGCCATGGTGAGCGACACGTCCAATGCCCTGAAGAGCGGGTATGACCTGACGGTGGGTGAGTGGCCCACGTTCATCGCCGACGATTTGGGCATCGAGGAGACGCTCTTGCCGGACGTGCATCAGCCTGGCTCGGAGGTCGCACAGGTGGATGACGCTGCAGCGGCGGCGACCGGGATTCCCACCGGGACACCAATCATGGCAGGATGCACGGACGGGACCGCCGCGTTTCTGGCCTCCGGCGCGTCACTGCCCGGCGATGTGAACGCCAACCTTGGCACGACCCTCGTCGTCCGAGCGGTAGCCACGCAACTCATCAAGGACCCGCTCGGCCGGATCTACTGTCACCGGCACCCGGATGGCTGGTGGTTGCCGGGAGGCGCCAGCAGCAGCGGCTGCGAGATTGTAATCCGCGAATTCGGTGATCGAGCGCGCGACATCGAGAAGGAAGTCCTTGATGTCACCCCCACCGGCGCGCTGCTCTATCCTCTCGCGCGCGTCGGCGAGCGCTTGCCCTTCAACGACGCGGCGGCGCGTGGCTTCTGCATCGACAAGCCCGAGTCAGACGCGGCGTTCCTCGGCGCGATGATCGAAGGGTGCGCCTACCTTGAGCGCTGGACGTTCGATCTGCTCGCCGAGCTTGGCGGTGAGTCGCCGACCCGCGTGTTCGCCACGGGCGGCACGGCGAACAGTGCCGTTTGGCTGCAGGTGCAGGCGGACGTTCTCGGCATGGAGTTGCGTCGCCCGTCTGTGCCACAGTCCGGGTTCGGGGCGGCTATACTCGCGGCGTCTGGTGTCCACGGGAGCGTGTCGGCCGCCTCAAGCGCGATGGTGAGCCCGGACATCGTCGTTGCGCCTGACGATGACCGACACGAACGCTACTCGGCCGACTATGCCCGATTTCGCGAGGCGTGTGCCGCGCGAGGCTATGGCGAGACCCAGCAATGAGTATCTTCAAGCCGTGCGATATCCGAGGGCTCTACGGCGATGAGTTGACCGACGACGATGCCCATGCGATTGGGCGAGCGGTTGCCACGCGGTGTGAGGGGGCGCGAGTCGCCGTTGGCGGAGATGGACGCCGGAGCACGCCTGCGCTGCGGGATGCGCTCACGCATGGGCTGCTGGCGGCCGGCGCCGACGTAGTGGACCTGGGCACGCTCCCGACGCCCGCGTTCAATTACGCCCTGCGAGAAGTGGTTCACTGCCCCGGAGTGATGGTCACCGCGTCGCACAACCCGGCCGAATACAACGGGTTCAAGGTGGCGTCGCATGACGGGCCGACCTCTCCGGCAGAGATCGCTGCGTTGCAGGACGTGGTCGAATCGGGCAACTTCGCCGTAGGGCGGGGGAAGCTCACGTCGCAACTGATACTGCCGCGCTACATTGACTGGTTGGCCAGCACATCGCTTCGGCTGGATGGCCTCCACGTCGCGCTGGACGGCGCCGGCGGATGCGCGGGTCTGGTCGCTCCCGAGGTCTTCTCCCGACTGGGCGCCAAGGTCGAAACGGTGTTCTGCGAGTTGGACCCGGACCTGAGTGGGCGAGATCCCAATCCAGCGGCGAGGAACGCCCTCAATGTGCTCGCGTCGCGCGTCGCTGAGATGGAGGCTGACCTTGGCGTTGGGTACGATGGTGACGGCGATCGCGCCGTCTTCGTCGATGGCGCGGGGCGGGTCGTACCGGGCGACCTTGCGGGCACGGTGCTGCTCAAGCTCGTGGTCGGCCGGCGGCCCAGGGCGGCGGTGGTCTACGACCTGAAGTGCTCGTCCGTCCTGGCCGACACGGCGCGCGAGCTTGATTTCGCGCCTCACATGGAGCGTTCGGGTTACGCGTTCATACGGTCGCGGATGGTGAAGGAAGATGCGCTGTTTGGGTGTGAGGCGAGCGGGCACCTGTTCTTCGGGGAGTTGGGGGGCTGCGATGACGCCATGTACGCCTCGCTCGGACTCGCAGGCGTTCTGGCCCGGAAGTCGGCCCCGACTTTCGCCGCCGCGGTCGACGAGTTGCCGGTCCGCGCAATGACGCCGGACTTGCGTGTCGACTGGGCGTCCGATGCGACGGAGATTACCATGGAAGCGCTGGCCAACGCTCACGCAAACCGCCAGCTATCCCGGCTCGATGGCGTGAGGGTTGACTTCGGAGATGGATGGGCGTTAGCTCGGCCGTCCGTCACGGAGCCGGTTGTTACGTTGCGATTCGAAGCCGCATCGACCGACCGCCTGGAAGAGCTGATCGTGGAGTTCCTGCGGCCCGTTCCGGATCTAGCCGAAGCGGTTGCGGAGCTGCGCGCTAGAGAAGGCAGCGACTGACCATTGGCCCTGAGAGTCGAACGATTCCGGCTTGCGAACGTCTAACCAGATGCTATTTACCGCCGTGCCCGATCGTCGTGATTGCGAGCCCGTCACGCGCGACAACGAGCGTGCCACACGCTTCTGAGGCAGGTGCTATGCATGCGAGAAGAACTACGACGCAGGTTGCCCCGCATTCAGGCTTGGGGACCATTCATAGTTGTGGCGGGCGTGGTCATTCTGGCCGGCGGCGGCTTCGCCGCGTGGAAACTGTTGCTGTCGGACTCTCCGACTAAGATGGTCAATTCGGTGATCCGGGCCGCGCGCGAGGGCGATCCGGAGAGAATCCGGCGTAGCGTTACGGAAGAATCTCTGAGCGACCCGGAATCGGACCTGTGGCTGGATTTACTCACAGGCCCACTCACCAAGCCAGAGACGGTCGTCGTCGATGACTCCATTATGGGAGACATCGCGACCGTGTTTGTCTCGGTGACGCATCGCACGGGGTCGGGCGCGATGACGACTACGAGGGTGCCCGTCCACACGGAGCGCCGCCGCAAAGGGTGGCAGATCGACCTCAAAGAGACCATGTCCACCACCAACCTCCAGATCTGGATCACAGTCCAGACGGAGGCTCGGTAGGGTCTCGCGGTTGAGCGATCTCCGGGCACGAGGGTTTGGGGCTATGAAGAAGATTGTCGTGGTGCTGGTCGTCGTTGCCATTCTCGCCATCGTCGGCGCGGTGGTCTGGGGCGTGTTTGGGACGTCGATCCGAACCGCCACGCTGCTACGCAAATGCCAGCGCGCGTGGGATGGACTCGAGGACTACAAGGGCGACTTCGAGGTGAGTGTTGAGGTCGGGAGCATCAGTCTTCCTGTGCGAGGGACGATGTGGTACATGCACCCCGAGTCGTACCGTCTCGACTTGGGGGGGAAGCAGAAGAAGGCATGCAGCGTGTACGTGCACGGGGATGCCGCGTGGCTCTACGTGCCCGGCAAGAAAGTCGCATTCGAGGTTCAGTTCACGGACTTCAGCCCGCCCGAGGTGATGCGCGATCACTCCGTGAAGCCCTGGGTGGATCAGGCCCGCAACGGGAGCGAACTTGAGCTGCTGGAGTCTGAGAACTTCGATGGTCGCGCGTGCAGCGTTGTCGAGATCACGCCAACGCAGGCAGCCAAAGCGGCGGGCGTGCGGTCAGCCGTGCCCGCTCTGGGGAAGCGTTTCGATGACAGCCTGTTCCTGGGCAAGTGGAAGCGCACGCGGATCTACATTGATGACGAGACCGGCTTGCCGACTCGAGCCATCGCCCTCAAAGAGAATGGCGGCACGCTGTTCTCGTGGGCGGCGACCGATCTCGAAGTGAATGAAGGTCTGGATGAGTCGGACTTCGCGTTCGTGCCGCCCGATGGCGTCAAGGTCCGCCAGCGGAAGTACGATCCAGACCATCCTGAGTCGCTCTTCCTGCCGCCAGAAGCCAAAGACTCCACTCTCGACAAGATCCTCGGTGTCGTGGAGAGCGGACTCGAGGAGGGGCTGAAGGACATCGCCGAGCAAGAGCTACGCGAGGCGATGGGCTCG
>CAZKUN010000082.1:0-30569 GCA_964555935.1 uncultured Armatimonadia bacterium
CTGGACTATTCCCCGTGGCATCCTCTGTTTTATGTAGTTTGATGACTTTCACTGTAGTCATAGTCGATCCCGTACGCCATGACGCCAATGGACCGGCCGCCCGCGGCAAGCGCGGCTCGGTGCGCGTGCGCGTCGATTCCCACTGCCAGTCCGCTCACCACCGTGAAGCCCCGACGCGCGAGACCCGTGGCGAGCTTCTCGGTGATGTCTTGCCCATACGAGGTGCATCGCCGCGTGCCCACGATAGCGATGGCCAAATCGTCTGCTCTGGTGAATTCGCCTCGCGCGTAGAGCATGGGGGACGGGTCGTCGGTCTCGGCCAGTAGCCTCGGGTAGCCCGCCATGCCGTAGCCGACCACGGTGACGCCAAGGTCTTGTAGTTGATCCATATACTCGGTGACATCCATCCGCGATCCGAAGTGGATGGCCTGAATGTCCGTGCGGGTGATGCGCTCGCAGTGGAGAGGGAGTTCGCCTTCCGGCGCCTCGAAGACGGCATCGGCGGAGCCGAAGCCTCGGACGAGCAACGTCTGCTTGCGGAGGCTCAGCCCGCAGTTCTGTAGCCTTATGTACGCCTCAGCCGTCGGAGTCATCGCGCTGCTCCACCGCCTCATGCATGGAAAAAGGGTCCCGATCACCGGGACCCTTCTAAAGACATCTGTGTGTGTGGCCTGTTGGTAGGCTCAGATGACCTCTGGGTCGTCGGCGACCTCTTCCTTCTTCTCGCCCTGGTCGGTCGCCTCCTCGTCATCATTGGGGGCGACAGTCGCCGGTGGTGGCGGCTGCATGTCGCCCGGCTCGTCGCTGACCGCCTCGACAGCCTTGGCCACTTCCTCGGAGACCTCCGGCGAGGCAGCATCGGCAGACGCCTCTTGAGCTTCCTCGAGTTGCTTCGTGAGTTCCTTTATCTTCTTGTCCTGCGATTTCAGCTTCGCCTTGGCTTTCTCGACCAATGCCTTCGAGTGCCCTTCGCTCTCTTTGAGCGAACTCCACGGCCCCTTGAGCGCGCCGAACATGGCGAGGGCTCCGATGAAGACGCCGATGAACAGTAGCAGCGCGACGAGCATGTCCTGCTGAACAGCCGTGTCCCCGAACTGCAGTACGGTGATCGGCAAGGCGGTGGCGTTCCAGTGCAGGAACATCGCGAGGTACGCGATGACGACGGTCAGCACGACGATCGTGATAAGGGCGCGCGCCATGAGCGACCCTCCGTTTCAGGCTGCTGGTAATAGACTTACGGGGTGGCCCCGGAAACTGGAGCCACCCCGCTATAGTTCTGCGACCGCGAGCCTATGACCTGCCGGTCACTGCCCCGGGCCCATCATCATTCCTGGCCCCATCATCTCGCCGCCCATGCCACCCGGCCCCATGCCTCCGGGCATCATCCCCCCGCCGCCCGTGGCCGCCGCCTTGTTCTCAAGCGGCGGAAGCGAGTTATCGACGGTGAATGACGCCTGCGCCACTGCCTGGTTGCCGTGCCAGTCCTTGAACTTGACCACGAAATTCAGAGCGCCATTGGGAAGCGGGCGCGCAGGGCCATACTCGGGGTCGAGCACGTGCTTGATGACCGATTCTTTCGAATCGTATTCGTGCTCGATCTGCTTGCCGTTCATTGTCAGTCTGATCGATTCGGGATCGACACCACTGCCCTCATCGATGACTTTGAACATGAAAGTGATTGGCGGACGCCCTGGAACTACGAGCAGCTCCGCGTCGCGGCTGGCGGGCTCGTCGCCGCCCAGCACCGTGAGGCCATAGATGAAGTGGTAATCCTCCGTCCCCGTGATATCGAGGATGGCCTCGTTGGTCTGAGGCGGGGCTGCGTCGAGGGCGTTCGGGTCGAACGCATAGAGATCGCCGCGGTCGCCGAGGACGTACAGCCCGCCATCGGCCACCGTGATGGAAGCCCGCAGGTTCTCGTCGAACTCAGCGGGCTTTATCTCAACTGTTGTGTTGCCACCGAGGCCGCCGCCGCCACGGTTGCCGCCACGTCGTCCCGCTCCGCCGGCGCCTCCGGTGGCACCAGGGGCCATAGCGCCACCCTCACCACCGGCACCACCCGCACCACCACCCATCGCGCCGCCTGCGCCGCCGGGCATCATCATGCCGCCGCCCATGCCGCCAGGACCCATTCCACCAGCCCCGCCCGGCCCCATCAGGCCGCTGGCACCAGTCGCTCCGGTGGCCGTCTCTTTCTTCTTCTCTGGCGGCGTGGCTAGCCGGTACTCCCACTTCAGATCGCCGGACTGAGAGTCGAGCGCGGCGACGAGCTTCTCACCCGTGCGGACAAGGACGGTGTTCCCGCCGAGCACGGTTGGTGACGAGAGGATCGGTTCGATGCTCCTGCCCTCGCCGTGGGGGTATTTCCAGAGGGCTCGACCGTCGAGCGTGGAGATGCAGTAGACAGCGCCGTCCTTGGAGCCAACGTACAGCTTGCGGTCCGGAGCGAGCGCGCCCGATCCGACGATTAGATCGCCGGCGCTGAATGGCTTCCAGCGAGCGTTCTTGGTCGCCGCATCGAAGCAATGGAGCGACTGTCCGGATGCGACGAAGACGAGGCCCTTGTCGCCGTCGACGACCGGCGCGGAGAAGTTGTCGCCGCCTCTCAGCTTCGCGCGCCAACGCTGCGCTCCGTTGGTATCGAGGCAGTAGAGATACTCGTCGCGTGACGCGACAAAGATGTTGCCCCTGCTGAAGGCCGGGGCGGCTTTGATGTCGCCGCGAGTTCCGAAGGCCCATACTTGGCCTTGCTGGGTGATGTCAATCGCGTGAAGGCTGTCATCGTCAGAGCCGATGTAGAGCATGTTGCCGACGATGAGCGGCGGGCAGTCGATCGGGCCGCCGACCTTGAATGTCCACTCGGGCTGGCCGGTCGAGGCATTGAGAACCCACAGGTTGGAGTCCTGGCCACCAAAGTAGAGCTTGCCTTCGTGTAGGACGGGAGCGCTGAAGAGTTTCGTCCGGGGCTCGAACTCCCACTTGACGTCACCAGTCAGGCGATCGAGCGCGATTACCTTCTTCTCAACGCAGAAGTAGACAGCATCGGGGCCGACGACCGGGCTGGCGATGATCGGGTCTTCGATCAACTCGGTGCTGTGCTTCCACAGCAAGGTGAGCGGGAACTCCAACTCATCGCTGACGTACGCCGTGTTGGCTGGATCGTAGCGGAAACTCGGCAGTGCGAGGGCCTGCGTGGCCAGAATCAGCGTCAGCCCCATGCACAGCGCCGCGAGTCGAACCTGCGAGCATCTCATTCCAACGCCTCCTCAAACACGGGCGCGTTTAGGCGCGCCCGCGAGAGATAACGGTCATTCTGCCGCGCCGGGCTTGGCCCGCGCGGCGGTAAATGTTCAGACGCTTGACACTCCACGGCGGTTGACCCGGAATCTCCGGTCGTCACGGCATGACCCGGACGATTACGGGATTGGCGAACATGGCCTGCGCCGCGTCCCTGACCTGTTCCGCAGTCGTCTGCCGAACCCTTCGAGGGAGTTCCCAATCTAACTCATATCCCTCGTCCGCAGCCACCTGAAAAGCGCCGAGCTGATGTGCCAACTCGGCACTGCGCTGGTGGCTGAGGGCGTAGCTGGTGCAGATATACTCCTTCGCCCTCTGAATCTCCTCCGGCGAGGCGAGTTCTCTTGTAAGAGAATGCACGTCACGCATCAGCCGCGACTCGGCCTCGCGGACAAGTTCAGGAGGACAAGACACGATCAGCGCGGCGCGCGAGCCCTCCCTGGCCGCGACCGACTCGGCGGCCACCGTGTAAGCGATGGGCTCCTCTCGGCGCAAGGAGTCGTACATTCTCGAGCCGAGCCCCGAGCCCAACACGCCCAGCGCCACCGACGCGGCAGCGTACGTCGGGTCGGACGGCCCCGGCGCGCGCGCCGCCACGTGGATCACCCCCACTTGCCCCCCCCGGTGGATCACGGTGCGTCCCGCGATGGCGGGCAGCGGCTCGCGGGTGACCTCGGGAAGCGCTTTGCCAGGCAGCGCCGAATCAAACGCACTCTCAACGGCCGCCAAGGCCGCGCGGGCTGGAACTCCGCCCGCGACCGATACGAGCACGTTGTTGCTGAGGTAGGAGCCCTTGTGGAAGCGTTCGATGTCCTCGATCGTGAAACCCGAAACCGACGCGGACAACCCCTCGACGGGCCATCCCAACGGATGGTTGGGGTATAGGAGCGCGGCCGCCTTCCTCTCGGCCGCAATCTCCGGCAGATCACCCCCCTGTCGGAGGGTGATCGATGTCTCATTGCGCTGCCGGACGATGCAACCGGCGCTCAGTTCCGTGGCGAACAGGATCTCGCTTAGCAACTCGGCGGCCGGCACGATGTCTTCCGCGGCGGCCAGCACGGAGATCTCGGTGAAGTCGATCGCGGCGCTGACGTAGACCTGAGCGCCGAGATCGTTGATTCGGTCGGAGATCTCAGGATCCTCGTAAGCCCCACAATCAACCACCGCCTCGGCCACGAACTGGCGGATACCGGCGGTAGAGGTGGCCTCGGCGCGGGCGGAGGTCTTGATGAACGCCGACAGCGCGACCGTGTGGGTCGTTGGGTTCTCAACGCACAGGATCTGAAGTCCATTGTCGAGCGTGGCGCTGACGGGCGTGGAAGTCGCGCGGGTGGCTGCGGCCAGGCCGCTCAGAAAACTAAAATCCTCTCCGGGGCACCATCGCGGGATGATGACCATGGAGAGGATTGTGAGTAGCTGAAACGTGCTGCGCATCCTTGCCGACCGAAGGCCTTTCACGAAAACGATCCCTCGGTCGGCGAGAGGCGTCGCCCGAGGCGTGCCGTGAACTTAGTTTGCCTGCAGTCGGTGGAACCCGCGTCGGGCTTCGAAGTTCTGCGGGTCCTTGGTGAGGGCCTCGCTGTAGGCGGCCAGAGCCTCATGCGGCTCGCCCGCGGCCTCGAACACGCCGCCCAACTGGGCCAGTACTTCGGATTCCATACTCGGCCCAGGCGACTGCTGGTGCGCGCGACGCAGGGCCCGCTCAGCGGCGCGGAAGTCCTCGAGCGAGGTGTAGTCGCGGCCGATCTGGCGCAAGGCGTCAAGGTAGCTTGGGTCGATGGCCAGCGCCTCGTTCATGGACTTGATGGCCTGCTCGTGCGCCCCCGTGTTCGAGAAGGTCATGCCCACGAGGTAGAGCAGGTATGAGCGCTGGATCGCGGTGTTCGTGATGATCGCCTTGGGCAAGTACTTGAGCGAGCGGTTGAACTCCTGCCGCGCGCGGTTCCACGAACGCATCTGGAAGAACGCGAGCCCGAGGTGCTTGTGCGACTCGTGCCGCGTCGGGTCGGCGTCGATCGCGCGGTTGAAGCTCTCGACGGCTGTGCCGAAATCGCCCGCGTAGTAGGCGGCCAGGCCGGCGGAGTTGTGCGCCGTGACCTGTTCGGGGTCGAGCTGGATGGCGATCGCTGCCTCTTCGAGTGCCAGGTCCCAGTTTTCAAGCCCGACATTGGCTCGGGCCAACTCGGCGTGGAGGTCGGCGCGACCGGGATCGAGGGCCAACGCCCGCGTGAGCTGCTGAATGGCCTCTGCAAACCGTTGCTGGCCGCTGTGCGCTCGCGCGAGGTTCACCATGGCGTCGATGTACTGCGGGTCCTGCTCGAGGGCCGTGCGAAATTCTGCTTCGGCCTCGTCGAAGGTGTGCGAGATAATGCCGCGGGCGGGGTCTGAGACGAACGTCTCCGCCTGGAGAAGGTACACTTGCCCGAGAGTGTTGTGGGCCAGAGGGTAGTCGGGACTCGCCTTGAGCGTCTTCTCGAGCTGCTTCACGGAAGCACCGAGGACCTGGATCGGCTGGAAGAGGAGGTCCTCAATGATAAACAAGTTCAGCGCGTCCTCATAGTACGCAATGCCGATCAGCGTCAGGGCCTCGGGGTCGTCCGGGTTCCCTCGTTCGTTCGGCTCGAGCGCGGCGCGGAACGAGTTGCGGGCCTCGGCGAACTTGTCGGCGTTGATGTACGCGCGCCCTAGCTGCTTGTTGAGGCTCGGCCACAGCCTGAGCTCCGTCGCGAAGTGCTCCGCGCGGTGGAAATCCTGAGTGACCTGCTCCTCGGTGATGTTGGGGTCTACGCGCTGCTCCTCGGTGAGCCGCTGCAGGCGTGTCTGAAGGTCGCTCCACTCGACGAGGGTCTCGTGACCCTCCACGAAGTGGTCAACAGCCTTCAGGTGATTCCCGCGCGCATCCTCGGAAACTCCCCACCAGAACAGCGCTTCCACGAAATTGTTGTCGCGGAGGTGCGCCTGGTAGGCCGCCTCGGACGCGTCGCGGAACCGTCCGGCCAGGTACAAGCCCCGAGCCAGCGCGTTGTACGCATCGGTCGTGTCTCGGCCGATACGGATGCGCAGCTCCTCCTGGTAGACGGCGACGGCCTCGTCGTACGCGCCCAAGAGCTCGTAGATGCGGCCAATGTAGATCCGGGTCTCGGGTCTACCTGGACGCAACTCGATGGCCTTCTGAAGCGCGGCGATGGCCTCTTGGAAGTTCCCCTCGTAGAACTGGGCAACCCCAAGATAGTGCCATGCAGGCTCCAGCTCGGGCTCGTCGGTTACGGCGGCTTGGAGTTCGGTGATGGCCTCTTGGAAGCTTTGCTCCCTGACCATCTTGACGCCATCAATGAAGTGCTGGTTGATGGCGACGTCCGGGTCCTGCCCACACGCGAAGGTGCAGAACAGAACGAGGAAGAGAAGAGTCACGGCTGGAAGAACGACAAATCGGGCCCGCCTCAAGGTCATGCGGGTCGCTCTCCTTATCAGGTCAGCTTGTAGAGATTTTGCACCGCATTATATGCTACGGTTCGGGGCTTTGTCAACGCGGGAATAGCCCTGATTCTCAAGGAGTGACGAAGATGACACCTCGCGAGCGGGTTTGCGCGGCATTGCTTCACCAAGAGACCGACCGTGTTCCAGTCGATTTCGGCGGCATGAGATCGACGGGAATCACGGCCATCGCCCACAACCGGCTGAAAAAGCACCTGGGCTTAGTTGAGGACACGCTGGTGTACGATGTGGTCCAGCAACTCGCTCAGCCATCTGAAACGGTGCTGGATCGATTCGGCGTCGATGTGGTCGATCTAGGGCGCGCGTTTCTGACGGATCCAGGCGACTGGCGGGACTGGACGCTGCCGGACGGATCGGCGGCGAAGACGCCCTCCTACTTCCAGCCAGAAGGCGACGGCGCGGGAGGCTGGACCGTGCGGGCGGACGACGGCACGGCGTTTGGAACGATGCCGGCGGGAACGCAACACATCAGCCAGTGCCATTGGCCGCTCGGGGGAATAGAGTCACCAGACGACATCGGTGACCTGGGCGATGCGGGGACGAAAGTGACGTGGATGGCGCTGCCGTCGCCGCCCTGGCACCTCGCCACTACCACGGGCGAGGGTCTTCTGCAGCTTCGCGAGGGAGCGAAGCGCTTACATGAATCGACCGACCGGGCCATCATGGTGGCCTTCGGGGGGAACATGCTCGAATCCGGGCAGTTTCTCTGCGGAATGGCGCGGTTCTTGGAGATGCTCGCCGCGGAGTCGAGCCTCGCCGAGGCGCTGATGGACCGCCTGCTGGAGCGATACATGACGATTCTCCCCCGTTTCCTGGAGGCCATCGGCCCGCACGTGCAATTAATACAGATGGGTGATGACCTTGGGACGCAGGCGGGTACGCAGATCTCGCCGGACATGTACCGGCGGCTCATCAAGCCTCGCCACAAGGTGATTTACTCGTACATCCGCGAGAACTTCGATGGGTTCCTGTTCTTGCACTCGTGCGGCTCGGTCCGGGAGTTGTTGCCCGATCTCATTGAGATCGGCGTCCAGGCTATCAACCCAGTGCAGACAGCTTGCGCGGGCATGGACCCAACGGAGTTGAAGCGCGAGTTCGGGAAGGACCTCACCTTCTGGGGTGGCGGATGCGAAACGGCGAGCACGCTGCGGCATGGCACGCCCGAGGAAGTCGCGGCTGAGGTGCGGGAGCGGATTCGGATCTTCTCGCCTGGTGGGGGATATGTTTTCAACCAGGTGCATAACGTCCTGAGCGACGTGCCGCCCGAGAACGTCGTGGCGATGTTCGAAGCGGCGGCGCTGTAGTGGTATTGAGAAATGCTAGACGCGACAATCCAAAAACGCAAGACCAACGTTGCCTGGCTGTCGGTGGGCTCAAACAGCTTGCTGATCGTGCTCAAGCTGACAGCCGGCTTGTTGATCGGCTCGGTGGCGGTGATCTCCGAGGCGATCCACTCCGCCATGGATCTGCTCGCGGCTGCGATCGCGCTGGTCGCCGTGAAGAAATCCGGGCAACCGGCTGACGATGATCATCCGTGGGGGCACGCCAAGGTCGAGAACATCTCGGGCGTGCTCGAGGCGCTCCTGATTTTCGTCGCCGCCGGGTGGATTGTCTACGAAGCTGGGAAGAAGCTCACGAACCCCGAGCCGCTCCATGCCGCGGGTTGGGGCGCGGCGGTCATGCTCGTGTCGGCGGCGGTGAATATCCTCGTGTCGGGTCGGCTGATGAATGTCGCGCGCGAAACAGAGTCAGTCGCGTTGGAGGCGGATGCGGTTCATCTCCGGACCGACGTGTGGACCTCGGCCGGCGTCATGCTCAGCCTGGCCACCATATCCATCTGCGCGCGCCTGTTCCCAGATCTGAACTTGCATTGGCTCGATCCCGCGTCGGCGATCGTTGTCGCAGTGCTCATCTGCATCGCGGCGTGGGACCTGACGGTGAAGTCGACGAAGGACCTGCTGGACTGCAGCCTGCCGCCGGAGGAAGAACAGTGGGTGCGCGAATACCTGCAGAGCCGCCGACCGTCCGTTCATGGCTTCCATCGGCTGCGCACGCGCAAGTCAGGCGCAACGCGGTTCATCGACGTGCATCTGCTGGTGGATGAGGACCTGCACGTGTGGGAAGCCCACGAGATCGCGGAGATGGCGGCCGACGATATCCAGGAGCATCTTCCGGGATCGAACGTGACGACCCATGTCGAACCGTGCGCGGCCGAGTGCAAGGAAAGCTGCCTCGCCGGTTGTCTCCTGACCGAGGAAGAGCGCGAGCAAGTTCGGGAAACGCACGAGAGCCATTACGACTGACGCGGCCTACCGCACCTCGAATGCTGCCTCCGCCGTCTTGCTCACCACCGGCAGCTCCGCGCGGATTGTCCACTCGCCTGGCGCCGCATTGATGGCGATGGGCACGTCGACCTTTAGTTCGCCCCCCTCCACGGCAAACGAGCCGCCATATCTGGCCCTCTCGACGCCATCGGCATCGGTCACCGCGACCTCCACGAGATGCAGCCCTGAGCACGCGTCGCCCTTCTCACCGGTCACTCGGACCGTGTAGGCGAGACCATCTCCACGCGTCGCGCTTTGGTCCACGCTGATTGACAGCCTTGCCGGGCGCTCCGGGTAGAGCGCGATCATTGTCGATTGGCGCGCGGGAAGCTGAGTGCTGATCCTGATCCCGTCGCCGCTCTTCCGCAGGAGCCTGCCGGCCGGTTTCATCTCGCGCAGGTCGGCCGCGAAACTGAATGGATGGGCGATGTTTGGCACGCGCACGTCCGCCCGGCGCGGCTCGTCGTCGTGATTGGTGATGATCAGAAGCGTCGCGTCGCCGTTCGTTCGCGCGCCGACCTCGATCTGCGCGAGGTCGTCGTCGGCGACTGCCGTTGGCGCTATCGCACCGTCCGCGAAGATCCCTCGTATTCTCTCGTGCCACTCGCCGAATGCCTTCGGGTCGGCGATGTTCGGACTGAGGGCGTCGTTGCCTTCGATGATCTCCTTCAGCATTTCCTCGACGTCGCCGTCGAGTTGGACGATGCCATCCGGCCACCCGATGGGCGCGCCGGTCTCGTCGGTCGCGAGCGCCTCGCCATCGACGATGAGCATCCCTCCGCCCTCAACGAAGCGCGTGATGGCATCGAACGTGCCCCTCGCCAGCAGGTGCGTCCGAAGCACGACGAGGGCCTCGAGCGACTCCGAAATTCCCGCTTCCAGCAGGACTTCCTCGTGGAGCAGGTCGACGTCGCCGAAGGCGCTGTTGAGCAGCGCGTAGGTGTAGTGTGGGACGGCGTAGCCATTCTCGATCTTCGCCTGCGTCATCGGGTAGAGCATCGCTACGGGCGCCGCGGGCCGGTCCATCTTCAGCAGCATCGGTCCGATCCGGCGGATGCGCGGCAGCTCGCGGGCTAAGTGCTCCCAGCGTTGGGGACGGGATTGGATGCCCGTGCCGAAGGGGCGGTTGATGAATGAGTTGAGGTAGGTCACGCCCTGGCCGATTGCCGTGTACGCGCACTCAGCCGACGCCTCGGGCGGGTTGGTCTGGAACGGGTAATTGCGGTCGTCGAGTTCGACGTAGAACCCATACGGCTTGTCCAGATGCTGGGCGACGTTGCGCTGAAATGCCTGACAGTAGTTCGCCTGCACCATGCGGATCTTCTGCGAGGCGGGATAGAAGTATGGGTAGACGTCGAAGTCAATGCGGTCGACGTGTCGCGACCACTTCAGCACGTCCTCCTGCCCCGAGAATGCTCGCCCATAACCGAGCCCCGGCGAGCAGTAAGTGAGCAGCAAGTCCCAGTCCCGATCGACCTCGCGCTTGATGGCGTGGCCCTGCCGATACTCCTCCGCGACGTAGTCGCCGATGAACTGAGCCACGTGCAGCCGCGCGAGGGGGTCGTCGCCGACCTCGGCCAGCGGCCGGAGGTCCTCGCCGTAGCGCTCCTTGAATGCTCGCCGCGCGTGTTCACCGATGTTCAGGTCGTCGATCCCCGCGAGGGGTTCGTCTATTACCTTCACGCTGATCAGCCTCGGGTTGCCGTCGGCGACGGTGAGGTAGGGCTGGATGTGCCGACGGGTCGCCTCAAGAGAATCGGGGGAGAAGGGGCTTGGGTCGCCCGACCCGTTCCGCGACAGGCGCGTGGTGTGGGTGTACTCGTGGATGCTCGCCATGCCCTTGGCGAAGGCGTAGCCCTCGGAGAAGGCATCCAACTGCTCGGACGCGCGGGTGATTCGCTCCTTCGCGAAGCGCGTCGATCCGGTGTACGCGAGCGTGTTGAAGCCCACGCGCCAGAGGTCGTCCGCGCGCGCCGCCACGCCGGCTTCGTCAAGCATGTGCCCGCCGGCGGAGACACCCAGGAGCGACATGATTGGGAAGAAGCGCGATCGATCGAGGGGATCGACCACCCAACAAGAGACGGCGTCTGTCGCGAGCGCTTCCTCGCCGGGACGCGCGAGTTCGTATGAGAGCCAGTACTGCCCGCTCTCGAGGTTAGGCAGCGTGTCCTCAAACGCGACCTCCACGTCCGCCGGTTCCGTACCGATCTCCCAGGCCGCCGTCGCGGATTCGAGGCTGTCTCCCTCAAGTAGACGGGCTGTGAGCCGCAGGCCATCGGTGGAAGGGGCGGCCGCGGACGCTGGGGGATGGATCTCAAACGCGATGACGTAACGGTCGCCTTGCTTCGCCGCCTGTCCGGCGAGAGGGCCCCCGAGTTCGAGTCGATACTGGTCCATGTCATATCTGCGCAGATCGCGCAGCCACGCGCGTCGGTCGGGCTCTGGATATCTGATGCGCAGCGGGCCGGCTTCCGTCTCGAGCGTGATGTCCAGACCTTGCGCGTCCAGCACCGTGTCGCGTCGCTCGCTTGCGTCGGGAGGGAGCACGTCCTCGCGGTCACCGTCCGGTCCGGTCGTGCGGAACGGCGTGCCCGCGTACATCCCCACGGCGAAGCTCACCGTTAGCGGCATGCGATGGACGCGCGTGTCCTGGAGGAACTCATACTCGTAGGCACAGGCGACCGTGCCGCCGGGCCTGACCTCCAACTGGCGACGTACCTTGGCGATGGCGTTGTCCTCGCCGAACACGTTGCCGTCCGTTCGCGTCGCGCGGAGGATTGCCTCAGTCACGACACGCGGCAAGAAGCCCTCGGTTGCCAGTTCGTGGCTGGTGACCTCGCCGCCGCCCATGCTGTGGTACACCTCATCCGAGCCTGGCTTCAGCACCCACACGTCCGCCATGGCGGGGAGGTCGAGCCGGAGCCCCATGTCGGGCAGCGAGATTGCGGCCGACATGCCGCTCGTTGTTATCACGGGGATGCCCGGCACGGAGAGTCGAGCCGCGACCTGCACGGGCCAGCCGGGAGCGAAGGCCGTGCGGCCGTGGCGGACGTAACCGTCCAGCTCAAAGCCCGCGTCTTGCGCCACGCGAGCGGGTGGCGCGGGCGTGGGAGCGCTTTCGTCTCGGACGAGCCACCGGACGATGCGCTCAAGTAGCGCGGGCGAGTGATCGCCCAGGTAGAACTGGCGGCTTCTCGGCGTATCGATCTGAGGCCATGTCGTCAGGACCGCGGTCCGGCCCCGCTCAAGCTCGCTCACGACGAGCAGGGGCTTTTCCCCCGAGGTAAGGGCAACGGTCGCTCCGGAACGGGCTTCGACCGATGTCATCGAGCGGACTCGGCCGAGCCGCGATACGTCGAGT
This sequence comes from uncultured Armatimonadia bacterium, assembly GCA_964555935.1. GTDB lineage: Bacteria > Armatimonadota > Zipacnadia > Zipacnadales > VGFC01 > CAZKUN01. The sequence goes on from CAZKUN010000082.1 coordinate 12,478, forward strand.
CCGTTGAGGACTATATGGGGTGGGTCCGGCGCTGTAACCGTGCCTCCGCCGACGTCTCCCGCTTCGGCGTTGTAGGTGATCGGCAGGGCCTCGCGGATCGGAGCTTTGAAGTCCTTGGAGTGGCGCAACGTGTTTGGTCCCGCGACGAAGAGCAGTCCCACGCCCGAGGCGACCGCATCGGCGACCCACGGCGCCTGCCTGTGGGTCAGCACGTAGGGGTCGACGTCGAGCATGACAATGAGGTCATAGGCCAGCGTCGCGTCGAGCGTCTCCGGGAATCCCCACAAGGGGAAGTGGAGCCCGCGGAAAAGGCACGTGTCGATTCTGGCCGAATCGCCGCCCGCTGCGGTGACGGCGTCCTCGAGCCTGAAGAACCCCTCTGCGGAGTGTTTGAGGTAGAGGATGCTGAGTTGCTCATCGGTCGAGCGGTCATGCACGGTCGGGGCGTAAGTTGCCACGGTCGGTTCGCTGGTGGCAAACCGGACGTCATCGACGCGAAGTTCGAACTCGGCATTCTCCGCGTCGACATCGTCCAGCCGGAACGTGATCTCCTGAACGCTGCCGAAGAGGGAGTTGTAGATGTTGCGCCGCGTCGGGTCGGGGGCGGTGGTGAGCGCAACATCCTGCCACTCGCCAGCGGGGAGGGGCTCGCCCGTCGACACTCGGTAGTCGGTGAAGCTCGTCGGCGAGTACCGGAGCCGCACGATGAAGCCGCCGTCGTCGTTGAGGTGGTAGCTTGACAGCCGGTACGAGAAGCTGATCGAGTCGATCAGGTGAGCGGGAACCGCATCACTCAGGAACCGCGTTATGAATACCGGTTCGGATGACTTCGTGTCGAGCCACCGGACCTTCGCCTCCAGGACGGGGCCGCCTCGCTCGGCGTCATCAACGATGGCGAGGCCTTTCTGACCGTGTCCGCCCTCGTAGTACTCGCCCGACATGCTGGATTGCCAGCCTTCGAGCGAGCGATCCTCGAGGTCCGCGATGACGAGTTCGGCTGTCGGCGGTTGCTGCGCCCGCACTACGTTTGCGGTGCTGATGCCCATGGCGATGCACAGGATCCAACGCATGCTGGTGTCACCCTTTGCGCGACTCTTGAGGCGATTGCGGCTCTGTCCGAGGTTTCGTCAAGCGTCACGGAATGCCTGGCTTGGGCACAAAAAGAGAAGAGCCACCCATGCGGGTGGCTCTTCGTTGGCTCATGCGTTGCGGCGAGTGCTGACTACTGGACTGTTGGATCCCAGTAGACTGCGGCGTTCAGCGCGTCCTGCTTCTGGAACTTGGCGTGCCCGTCGCCGTAGCCAACGATATAGCCGGTGTTGTGGCGGGCCGCATACTGGTTGTCGAGCAGCGGATCGGCAGGCCCCTGCGCGTAGTTGATCATAGACGCGCCGTGCGGGGTGCCGAGTGAGTTCGCGTCAGCGAAGTCGATGAGCAAGACCTTCTTCGCCGAGTCGTACATGATACCGATTGACTGACCGACGAGGGCTGAGTTCATGCCGTAGCCCGGAATGATCGTCTTGACTTCGGGGCAGAGCAGAATATCCCAGTTGCGGGAGTACTCGAAGGTACAATCGTACCACTGGTAGCCCGGAGCCGCTACGAAGTGCGGCGCGTTGGGCCCGTTCGCCCCGGCTGCCGCGAGCGGCGCTCCATCGACGCTGACCGGGAACGTCTCGTCGAAGTCCTGGGTATACATCATTATCGCGGTGAGGAGCTGTTTCACGTTCGATGTGCAGGCCGTCTGGCGTGCCTTGGCGCGCGCGCGAGAGAAGACCGGGAACAGAATCGACGCGAGGATCGCAATGATCGCAATAACGACGAGCAACTCAATAAGGGTGAAACCGGACTGCCGGCGGAATGCCGTCCGCATGCTCATAGCCTCCTGCTAGATGTCTGTGGATGGTGCGACGAAGCGCCGATGGCGATTTGACGAGCGCCGCGGTGCCGTATACGCTGAACCGTACAAACGCCCCATCTCGCTTAGGGGTCCCACTACGAGCATCCCCGAGGCGGAATGTGACTAAACATACATTATGGCCGAAATCGGTGTCAAGCTGATGCGAGTCACAGTGGCGCGTAAGAGCCCCGATTCCCGCAACCGGATGTTCAGCTTACTGAGTCAAGTGAGCGCGCCAGTGCAATCGGTTACAGGCCTGGAGGAAAAAAGACCTTGACACGTGTTCGGACCATTGTTATCATCTCGATCAGCTTAGTCGAGAAAGGCCTGACATGTCCGTCTCGCAGAAGTGCCAGTACGGGTTGCGCGCGCTCTTTCACCTGGCCAAGACTTACGGTCAGGGCCCGATCAAGATCGCCGATATCGCGGAGAAGCAGGCAATCCCGAAGCGCTTCCTTGAGGTCATTCTCAGCCAGCTTAAGCAGGGCGGATTTGTCAGTTCGGTGCGCGGCAACGAGGGCGGTTACATGCTGGAGCGAGATCCGGAATCCCTCGCGGTCGGCGAGATCATTCGCTTCGTAGAGGGGCCCCTGGCCCCCGTAGGCTGTCTATCGAGCGAAGACAAAACCCCGTGTCCCTTGACGGGACGGTGTATCTTCATGCCGATGTGGCAGAGGGTCCGGGAGGTTGTCGAGGATGTCTACGACAACACCACCTTCCTGGCCCTCGTTGAGCAAGAGCGGGAGTTGGTCGAGCAGTACGTTCCCCAGTATGCTATCTGAAGGTCGGGCAGTCGGACCGTTTTTTTTGACTATCAACTCGATCGAATCGGTCGAGTTACTCGGTGAAGAGAAATGGCCAAGGACACGGTCTACAAGAGCATAGTCAAATCGCTGAGCTGGCGAGCCATCGCGACGCTTGTTACAATGACCGTAGCCTACGCGGTGACGAAACAGTTGGAATTCGCGGCGACCATCGGAGTCGCCGATACTATCATCAAGTTGGGCGCCTACTTCGCTCACGAACGGCTTTGGAGCCGCGTCCGCGTGGCCCAAGCCGAGACGACCGAGCACATTAACTAAGTGGCTCAACGGGGAGACCATGATGACAACGCAAGTTGCGCAGCACGAGGACATCAAGACGTTGGTTGACGGACTCAATTTCGCGGAGAAGGTCGAGCGCTCGCTCCAGCTCATCCGCGACGCGTACGATCAATTCGGCGACCGCCTCGTCGTGGCGAACAGCCTCGGGAAGGACTCGTCCGTGGTGTGGGATCTCGCCAAGACAGTCAGCGCGAACATCCCCGGCTTCATCGTCACAACGCGGTACAAGCCCGACGAGACGAAAGAGTTCATGGCCACCGAGGTCGCGCGCTACCCGGAGTTGCGGGTCTTCAGCAACGAGGTCGACATCGCCGACAAGCTGTACCAGACGGATCCCGACACGTGCTGCGACTTGCTGAAGGTGGAGCCGACGCGCCAGGCGATCGCGGAACTGGACGTCGCCTGCTGGGTGACGGGGTTGCGCTGCACGGAGGGCCGGACGCGCACGGATTTCCAGGAGACCGAGACGCGTGACGAGCACCTGGTCAAGCTCAACCCGATCCTCATCTGGCACGAGCGCGAGATCTGGCAGTACCTGGCGCTGTATGATGTTCCCGTGAATCCGCTGTACAAGGCCGGATACCGGTCGCTCGGATGCGGTCCGTGCTCGAACATCTCGCTCGGCAACGACGAGCGCGCGGGACGCTGGATCGGCACGAGCAAGTGCGGCGGAGAGTGCGGGATCCACACGCGCCCGCTGCAGCCTGACTACCACATCTAGCGTGGGGGAGAAGCAACATGTCTGCCACCGAAGATAATGCGGTTCCAGTTCACGACCTGCGCGGCGAGGTCTGCCCCATGACCTTCGTCAGGGCCAAGATACAGCTGGACCGGATGGAGCCCGGCGACTCGGCGGAATTCCTGCTGAATCCGGGCGAGCAGCTGAAGAACGTCCCGCGCAGCATCAAGAGCGAGGGACACAAGATCGAGAGCGTCCGCCAGGAGGATGACGGCTGGTACCTCCTGGTGCGACGAGGAGAGTAGAGGGACGTCATGACCCATGTTGTTGGGCTGAAGTGTAGAGAAACCGACTGTGGCGAGTTGTACGCCAACCAACCGATCCACATCTGCGAGTGGTGCTTCGGCAAGCTCGAGGTGGCGTACGACTACGACGCGATTCGCGAAACCTTGACGCGAGACGTCATCGCGAGCCGGGCGCCGAACATGTGGCGCTACAAAGAGCTACTGCCGCTGGACGGCGACCCGACCGTGGGCGTTGACGTTGGTTTCACGCCGCTGGTGCGGGCTCACAACCTCGGCAAGGTTCTCGGCCACGACGAAGTCTACATCAAGAATGACGCGGTGAACTACCCGACGCTCTCGTTCAAGGACCGCGTGGTCGCGGTCGCGCTGTCGAAGGCCAAGGAGTTCGGCTTCGATACGGTGGCCTGCGCCACAACGGGCAACCTCGGCAACAGCACCGCCGCTCAGGCCGTCCAGGCTGGGCTGAAATGCTACATCTTCATGCCCGCCGACCTCGAGATGGGCAAGATCGTCGGCACGTCGATATTCGGCGTCAACGTCATCGGCCTCTCGGGCAACTACGATGCCGTCAACCGTTTCTGCACCGAGGTTGCCGATCTGCATGAGTGGGCCTTCGCAAACATCAACATCCGGCCCTACTATGCCGAGGGCTCTAAGACATTCGGCCACGAGATCGTCGAGCAACTCGGGTGGACAACCCCGAAGCATGTCGTGTCGCCCATGGCGGGCGGCTCGCTGATATGCAAGATCGACAAGGCCTTTCATGAGATGCACAGGATCGGCTTGATCGATGAGCCCGACACCAAGATCCATGGCGCCCAGGCAACGGGGTGCAACCCGATCACGGCGGCGGTGAAGGCAGGCGAGGAACTCTTTACCCCGGTCCGCCCCAACACGATCGCTCGGTCGATCGCGATAGGGAATCCCGCCGACGGCTTCTACGCAATCGAGACGATCGACCGCACGGGCGGCACGGGCGATGACGCGACGGACGAGGAGATCGTTGTCGGCATGAAGCTGCTGGCCGAAACCGAGGGCGTCTTCACCGAGACGGCGGGAGGCACCACGGTCGCCGTCACGCAGAAGCTCATCGAGCAGGGCCACATCCCGCGCGACGAATCGGTGGTCATCAGCATCACCGGAAACGGGCTGAAGACGCAGGAAGCGGTTGTGGATCACCTGAATGAGCGTCCGGTGATAGAGGCCAATGTTGATGAATTCGAGAAGCTGCTTGAGCAGATTGACGCTCCAGCGATCGCAGCGAGGTGATTGAGATGGCTATTACAGTGAGGACCGGGGGCGCGTTGGCGCGCCTCTTTGGTGGCGAGAAGGAAGTTCAGGCCGAGGGCGCCACGATCGGCGAGATCCTGGACAACCTCGACGTGAAGGGCCGGCTGTGCGGCGATGATGGTGCTGTCCGCAGGCACTTCAACATCCATATCAATGACGGCGAGGACGTTCGTCTCCTCGGCGGCCTTGACGCGCCGGTGAGCGATGGCGACACAGTCACCATCCTGTCGGCCATCGCCGGTGGGGCGGAGGTCTCGCGCAAGGTCTGGATGACCTTTCCGAGAGAGATTGTCGAGGAGCCGGTGATCTGGAAGATCGGCCGGGACTTCGAGGTCGTGACCAACATCCGCCAGGCCAGCGTCTCGAGGGAAGTTGGTATCGTTGGACTCGAGTTGATCGGCGAAGAAGACGAGGTCCGCAAGGCCATCGAGTATGCCATATCAGTCGGCGTCTCGGTTGAGCCGGTGGAGCTGGGTGTGGTGGAGTAGCCATGAGCGGGCCCGACCTGACCTCGGAACAGATTGACAGATACTCGCGCCACATCCTGCTTCAGGAAGTCGGCGTCGCCGGCCAGCGGAAGCTGCTTGATTCCAGCGCGCTCGTAGTCGGCGCGGGCGGCCTCGGCTCTCCGGTGATTCTGTACCTCGCGGCGGCCGGCGTCGGTCGGATCGGCGTGGTTGACGGGGACACCGTCGAGCTGTCGAATCTCCAGCGCCAGGTCATCCATGGCACGAGCGATATTGACAAGCTCAAGGCCGTGTCGGCCAAGGAAGCCGTTACCGAACTGAACCCCGACTGCACGGTCGAGGTCATTCCCGAGCACTTGACGATTGAGAATGTTCGCCAGGCAGTGGCTAACTACGACATCGTGCTCGACGGGTGCGACAACTTCCCAACGCGGTTCCTGGTTGCTGATAGCTGCTGGTGGGAAAACGTCCCGCTCGTGTCCGGGGCTGTCCTGCGGTTTGAGGGGCAGCTCATGACGATCGTCCCCGGCGAGGGGAATCCATGTTACCGCTGCTTCATCCCCGAGCCGCCACCGCCGGGCCTCATCCCGAGCTGTCAGGAAGCCGGTGTGCTCGGAGCCATCACCGGGGTCATCGGCACGCTCCAGGTCGCGGAGGCGCTGAAGGTCCTCATCGGTCAGGGGACGCCGCTGACGCGCCACATGCAGATCTACGACGCGCTCGACTGCAGTTTCATCAGGACCCGGCGCTCGCCGGATCCCGAGTGCCCGGTCTGCAGCGAGTCGCCGACGATTACCGAGTTGATTCAGTACGATGTGAGCTGCGACATCGACGAGGAGTTCGATCCAGAGGAGCTGTTGTGCGACTAGCGGCGGCGGTCTGGGACCAGATCGTCGAACACGCCCGAAGCGAGGCCCCGCGGGAGTGCTGTGGGGTTTTGCTCGCGCATCCGGACGCTCCCGACCACGCGACGCGCGTGCTGCGCTCGGAGAACACAGAGCCAGACTGCCCCGAGCACGGATACGTTCTTGACCCCGCAACGCATCTCGAGGCCGTGGAGCTTGAGATCGCCGACGGGGCAGTTATTGCTGCGTATTACCATTCACATCCCGACGGGCCGGCAAGGCCATCGCAGACGGATCGCGAACTGGCGATTCCGAACACGCTGTATGTAATCGTCGGCATGGCCGGCGGGATTGAACCCGCCGCTTGGCGGCTGGCGGCAGGCGAGTTCGTGCAGGAACCGATGGAGATCATCTGAACCGAAGGAGAGTGGGCGCAATGCCGGTAGACCGACATATTGACGACGACCAGACTACGGTGACCGTCGACACCGAAATCGAGGGGAAGACGGGCGACCTCGACTTCAACACCCTCAAGAGCGGCGGGATCATTAAGCAGCGCCAGAAGGAACTGTTTACCGTGCGGTGCATGTGCCCCGGAGGGCGCGCGCCCCTCGATAAGCTGGAGAAGATGGTCGAGGTCGCGAAGAAATACGGCGGCGACTACGTTCACCTTTCGTTCCGCCAGTCCGTCGAGATTCCTTACGTCAACTACAAGGACATCAAGGCGGCTCAGGAAGAGCTTGGGGAAGTTGGGCAAGAGATTGCGTCCTGCGGTCCGCGCGTCCGCGTCCCCACGGCGTGCTCTGGGTGTGAATACAACCCCAACGGGCTAACCGAGACTCAGAAGATGGCCGCTGATGTGTGTGACGAGTTCTTCGGGGAGTGGCTGCTTGCGCACAAGTTCAAGATCTCCTTTTCCGGATGCCCCATCGATTGCGCGCGGAGCGTTGGGATGGATCTCGGCTTCCAGGGCGTCGTCGACCCGAAGTGGGAGCAGGAGCCCTGCATCGGGTGCCGGATCTGCGAGAACGCCTGCTCCGAGGGCGCCATCGAGGCCGACGAAGAGACCGGAGAGCCGATCTATCACCCGGAGAAGTGCCTCTACTGCGGAGACTGCATCCGCACGTGCCCGACCGAGGCGTGGGCGGAGAAGACTCTCGGCTGGGTGGTGCGTGTCGGCGGCAAGCACGGCAGGCACCCGGTGTTCGGTTCGAGAATCGCGGCCTTCGTGCCCGACGAGAAGATCAACGAGGTCATCACGGCCGTGCTGAAGTGGTACGAGAAAGCCGGCGAGGGAACCGGGCGAACTCGCATCGCCACGCTGCTGCTCGACCCGGAGAAGTGGGCCGACTTTGTAGCATGCGTGAAGCCGGTCCTCGGCGAATACGCGGTCGAGAACCCGGAGCCGCCGAAGGCCCTTGAGATACATGGCTGCGCGTAGGTCTGACGGGCAGGGACAGTGAGTCCCCGATGACGCCTGGCGGGTGCGCCGGCGCCCTGACAATGCCTACACAGTTGAGGTTGCTCGCGCCTACTCGGCGGCTGTCATTTCCGCCGGCACGCCGTCGAGTAGATCCGCGAGGTTGGTCCCTTCCAGATACTCAACCACCTGCGTGTCGACCGAGGAGAGAAGATCGCCCATCAGGCACTTCTCGTTCGAGCACACGGGCTTGTCAAACAGGCAGTTGCTAAACTTGACCGGGCCCTCAATTGCTTCATATATGTCGAGTAGTCGGACCTCACTGGCCTCGCGCGCGAGCCTGAAGCCCCCCTTCGGTCCACGCAGAGACGAAACGAATCCCTGCTTCCCGAGACGCTGCAGAACCTTCGACAAGTGCGCCTCGGAAACGTGGAGCGTATCCGCCATCTCGTGGCACGAGAGAGGGCGTGATGTCTCATTGGTGAGAAGGGCCATGGCGTGCAACGCGAGCGACGTGGCTTCCGATACTCTCAGCGACGTTCTCATATCAACCCACTTCCTGTTTTATCAATCGAGCATTAAGGTACCAGATTTGGTGGCCAAAGGCAAGCGAGAATGGGGCAAAACTACTTGGATCTCTGTATCTATATAGGGTTTTGCACGGTGATATGCGTCACACTTTTGGTGTCATAGTACCACGGATGACAAGCCCAACCACAGAAACGGGAGGCCGCGCAGTCCTTCCGCGGCCCCCCGTTTGCTACGTTCCCCACGATCCACTCAGTGCGCTTCGACGACAAGATCGACGGGTTCCGCGACGCCGCGATTGTCCGGGTTGTAGTACTCGTACGCAGTGCTGTCGGGCGTTTTCGCCTTGATTGGGAATTTGGCGCGGAGGCGGTAAGTGAGTTCGACCTTCTTGCCCGCTTCCATCTCCTCAATGTAGACGATGATCTGCCGTCCGGTGAGGGTGTACTTCTGAATGACCTTGGAGCCGACCAACTCCGCCAGATCGCCGGGCTGCACTTTGAAGCCCGGAGGGATCCCAAGGTCAACGAGCACCATGCCCATCCGACCGGGCGTCTGGTTCGCGATGGTCACGTTCGCGGTCACGATGTCATCGACGGCAAGTTCGGTCTTGTCGTACTCGATGTCGATCGAGACCGCGTCCCGCGATTCGCCGCCCGCGCCCTTCCATGGCAAGTAGTACTTGCTGGTCATCTGGTAGAGGCTCGTGCCCTCGCCATCGAACTTGATCTGCACCTCGTTGTCCCCCTCGCGCACGTGCTGCTTGAGGCTGACGAAGTGCACGACGTCGGAGTTGTCCTCATCGATCGCGAGACCTTTGACATGCTCGCCGTTGCAGAGGATCGACAGCTCGGCGTTGACCTTCTGAGTGCTGTCCTTCTGCGCGCCCAGCAGCGCTCTCAACGCCAGGATCGTGGCCTGCGTCGAGTACCACGTGCCCCGAGGGTCCTTCTCGGCGATGAGGTAGTTGAGCACTTCAGTCGCATCGCCGGGATGCGTGCCCGAGTCGATCAGCGCCAGCGCCGCGAGGCCGGTGGCCTCAAGGTCCGACGACTTCCCCGAGCTATGGGTGATGCCGGTGATCTCCGATTCCCACCACATCTTCCCGTCCTCACGCTTCGCCATTTTCACGAGGCGCGAGAGTTGCTCCTGGGTCTCCGCCGCGTCGGTTGCGTTCGCGACCAACGCGTTGCAGACGAGAGCGAGGGTGTACGCATCCTTCGCCTCGTCGGCGTGCTTCTTCAGGTAGCTGACGGCCTTGCCTAGCCGCGCATCATCGGGCGCGACTTTCCCGAGCGCCCACGCGATGTACGCGGTTGGGAGCAGGCTGTTGTTCTGGATCCGGCCCCAGCTCTCCTGATGCAGATAGGCCTCGTCAGGCTTCCAGCTTCCGTCTTCCTGCTGCTGGCTGAAGAGCCACTCGGCCGTGCGAGTGATGACGTCCGGGTCGACTTCGTAGACGTCGCTCATGGCCTGGAACTCCATCACGCCGTAGGCCGTGAGGATCTTGTTGGCGGGTGCCTCGCCGAACCAACTGTAGCCCCCGCCGGCCACCTCGAAACTCACCAGTCGCTGATAGCCGGTGTTGATGAAGCCTTCGGCCTTCATGCGGATCTCGGGCGTGACCTGTCCCGTGGTCTTCATGTAATCGAGCACGAGGATGTTGGGGTACGTCGCCGACGATGTCTGCTCGAAGCACCCGGAGGGCATCTGCAAAACGCTATCGAGCCCCTCGACCGCTTGGCTGAAAATACCGGAGTAGATCTTGACCATGATGTCAGACGCGCCGTCGATCGCCTGGCGCGGGATGCTGATCGTCTGCGTCACGTCATCATCGATTCGGTCGTTGACGGTCGCCAGCGTCTCCTGCCCGTCGGGGCGGATCTCGATCCGGCGCTCGATCGCATCGCTGAGCTTGTCCCCATAGGCATGCACCGTCAGCGGGTGGCTGCCAATCTCCTTCGCGGTGATCGTGAAGTAGATCGCCGCCTCGTCCTTGGCGCCGATCTCCAGCGTCCGCTTCGCGTCGCCGTCGAGCGCGAACCAATCGGCCTCTGTCAATTCGAGGCGGACGCTCTGGGCCTGGTCGAGGTGGTTGAAGACCATCACCGGGATGCTCACCTCGTCATTGCGCGTGAGCGAAACCGGCAGATCGATGTCGGCGAAGAAGTCCTGGAAGCAGCGAAGCCCGCTCGTGGTTGAGCCAAGCTCCCCCTTCGCCGAGTTGGCCATCGCCGTCATGCGCCAGGTCGTGATGCTGTCGGCCATCTTCAGCGACAGCGTCGCCTTGCCGTCGCCATCGGTGATGAGCGCCGGTTCGCTGAACATCGTCTCCGGGAAGTACTTCCGGATGCGAACGGGCTTCGGGCCGCCGCCGTCCCTCGCCATGAGTGCGTTGTCGTCGAGGAACGCCACCGGCTCCGCGAGCGCATCCATCGGCGCCATCGCCATCTCCATCATCGGCATCGCGACGGCGCCTCCACGCATCCTCACGCCTCCACCCTCGCCCATGCCGGCGCCCATCATGCCGCCCCCCCCACCGAAGAACCCCTGCTGGAAGTCCTCGTCCATGCCCCATGCGCCGGGCCAGGATGTCTGCACAAACATGTCGTCCGCAGTGTCGGGTCGTCCGTCGGGACCGATCGCCTGCAGGACGAGCATCCACACATCCTGCTCGCCGTCGCCCTGCTCCACGATGACGAAGTCCTGACCCCACTGGTCCTGTAGGTCCTCGGCCGCGATCAGCTTCGCGTCCAGCAGCGGCTTCGCGCCGAGCTTGGCCTTGAACGTGCGCCCGTTGTGTTTCTGCTGGTACTTCTGGATGGCTTGCTGGAGTTTCTCGAGTTTCGGCTGAAGCTCTTGCGCCCATTCGCTCTTGAGCTTCTCAACGCGATCCGCGTAGGTGTTCACGTGATAGCCCGAGGCCTCCGGCATCTCGGCTCCGGCCAGCAGCACCTTCGCCGCGCGGTCGCGCTTGTTCGCCATCGGTCGATCGAGCGGCTGGCGCGCGATGATGATCGGCATCTCGAACTCGTGGATCTCCACCCTCGGCTTCATCAGTTCTTGCTCGAGGTAGAAGTAGACTTTCTCCATTCCCGGCTTCAGCTCTTGAAGCGCGAACACGCTCTCGTCCACGACGTTGATCCCGAGCGCCGCCGCGACCGGCTCGCCCTCGGAGTTGCGGACCGCGAATTGAATTTCGGCGTCCTCGCCGGGCTTGTACGTCTCTTCGTCCGAGCTGATGTCAATCGAGAGGTCGCTCGCCGGATCGACGAACACCGGCGCCGTGTCGCGCAGGATGTCGCCGGTCGGTTGGATGCGATAGGCGTTCAGCCAGATCGATCCGGTCAGGTCGGCCGTCAGCGGGATGCTGACCGTCGCGCGCCCATCCTTCACGTCGGCGGCCTTGGTCAGCATCGTCTGGCGATTCTTGATGACGTCGACGTAGACCGCGCCGATGCCGCCGGACGCCAGCACGCTCGCCTTGATCGTATCACCGACGCCGGCGAGGTGGCTGTTGAGCCGGAGCAACACGCCCTCCGTGGCGCCGGAACTGTCAAGCGTGACGGAGCGGTTGGCTGTCTCGCCGGCTTCGGTCCTCGCGCTGAGGTCGACGGTGACGTCTGATGTCGTCGGCGTGATCGTCCACTCCGTCAGTCCGAGTTCGTCGGCCGTTCTGACCGCGGCTCGGAATCTGGGCGAATCGCCGCCGTCATGCAGTCCGGTCATCCGAACGTAGCATTCCGCCGGCGAGCCATCGGGGTAACTCGTCAACACGTAGAGCACGTTCTCCACGCCGGGCACGATCTCGCCCGACTCCGCGATCACGTCGATGCGGATTGGGTCTTTCGCGACCGTGCTGGTGTGGGTCGATTTTTCGGGATGGCCGGCTCTGTTCGTGACCTTCACGTCGAACTGCAAGAAGGCGTCGCCCTGCTCGACCGGCTGACCGACAAAGCTATCGGGGAGCTTGGTCTCGAAGGCGAAGGTCCCGCTGGCGTCGGTGGTGCCCTCGATGGTAGCGATCTCGGTGTACTCCACGTCGAACGTCTTCACGGAGATCTCCACCTTGCCGCCGCGGACGGGAACGCCGTAGAAGTAGTCGACCTGAACCGTGCCCTCGACGGTCTCGCCGGGCAGGTAATACTGCCTATTGGTGCTGACATCCAGATCGAACTTGGGGAGCACGTAGCGCTCGACGGTGACGGTCTTCTCGGTCTCCTGACCGTCCACGATGCACCCGAGGGCATAGCGGCCCATGTTAACCTCATCCGCAAGGATGAAGTCCGTCGAGACGATTCCGTAGTCGTCGGTCGCCAGTCTCTTCTTGAAGACCTTGTTGCCCTTCGCGTCCTTGACCTCAAGCGTCGCCTCGCGGTTCGCGACGGCGGCGAGGTTGGGTTGCTTCAGCGCCAGCGCGCGGATGTGCATTGTCTGTCCGGGCTGGTAGATGGGCTTGTCGGTCGTGAGAAGCACTTGGTATCGGCGCGAGATGCGCGCTCGCTGCACGGTCTCGTCCGAGCCCGAAGCCGCTCGGCCGGTGACCTTCAGATCGTAGTCGCCGGGCTCGACGTCGGGGACTGTGAAGGACGCATCGGCAGTGCCGAGGCCGTCGGTCAAGCCTCGGACCAACGTGGTGTATTCGTCCTTGTCCGCCGGGCTGATCCGCACGACGATCCGTCCGCCCTTCACGGGGTTGCCAGTGCGGTGATCGGTGAGGATCGCTCGCACGGCAGCGTGCGATCCGGCAAGCAGCTCTGTCTGGCCGATCACCTCGATGCCGATCGGCTCGATAACGGGCCGCTGGCTGGCTGGCGGCGCGCCGTTAACAGCAACGAGCCCGGCAGTCAACACCAGGCCCGCGAGTAGGGTCAGTGGTAGTGATGCGGCTGGTTTGCGGGGTTTCATTTCGTACTTCCTCCTGCTGCGTGAGTGGACTCTTGCAGCGAAGACGTTAGGGGTTTCTTGTGGATTCGACACCATCGGGGGGGCTTATTGTTCCGGTTGGGGCCTCCACGGTGGGTCGCCAGTGAAGACGCGCTACGTTACGGCGAGGTTTATCGCGGCAATGGGGGGCTAGTCGGAACGGCCGGGGATGATCGCCGGGTTGATGAGCCATTGCAGGTCGCCCATGCCGGGCTCGACGGCGGCAAGCCTGATACATGACGCGCCGCTCTTCTTCATCACTACGTGGCCGCCGCCTATGAACCGACTGGTGAGACTGCTGAAGTCGGGCTCATGGCCGACTAGCATAAGTGTCTTGACCTTGCGCTCGTCCGCGATGCTCTGGATGTCACCCACGCCGGTTCCGCCGCCCAGCCGCTCGTCTGTTTCGTGCTCGCGCCCGGGTGTGAGCACCTCGGCGACGGCTCGCGCGGTCTCTTGCGCTCTCACAAGGGGACTCGCCACGATGCGGTCTGGCACGTGCCCCGCATCCCGGATCTGCTTTGCGATTCGCCGATTGCTCTCGTCGCCACGAGGCGTGATGCGCCGGCCGGAGTCCGTGCCGTCGGCACCCACGTCCTCGGCGTCGCCATGTCGGAAGAAGATGATGTCCACTGTTGACTCCTTGGGGCCGGCCTGCTGCTTCTTGGAACTAGGCATTGCAGTTCTCCCGCTGGCGGCCGAGAGCCTGCTCCGTTTCAGATTTCTTACATTCGGCCCATTTTCATAGCACACCCGACCGCACCTGCGGTACAAGGCAAGAAGAGGATGGTATCAGGCAGCAAACAGAGCCGCATCGACCTGGGTGCTGGGCCAATTCGGGGGGAGGATCGGAAACTTGGAAGCGACGATTCCTGACGCGCAGTCAGAAGGCACGGGTATTGACCGCGAGGTGGGGAGCACCGCTGAGCGTTGCGTTGCGTTTTGCCGCGGCGTGGTGTTTCTGACCACTCTCGTCATGGTGGAGGGCGAAACGCTGGCTGGCCTTCGGCCGCCTGGCGCGCTCGATCTTCTCGTGCTCGCCGCGGGGATATATGTCCTGGGCACGAGCATCTTGGCGATGCTCGGGCGCGAGACGCCCAACACGCAGTTCCCCTTGCTCGTGGCCGACATGCTGATGATCACTGGGGTCATCTACCTCGCTGAGGGCGTCCGCAGCGAGTACTATCTGCTCTACTATATGCCGATATTGCAGGCAAGCGTGCGCCTGCAGTTCCGTGACGCGGTCGCAAGCGCTCTGCTCTCATCTGGGCTTTACGGGCTTGTAGCCCTCACCTCCGGGCCGAACGTCCTCGTCCCTATCAGCGCCCAACTCCGAGCGGCGACTTTCGCCGGTTCGGCCGTCTTCATGGCCGTGTTCTTTGCCCTCCTGAGTCGGGAGGCGCGAGTACACCTGAAACGCTCGCGCGAGATGACGGATTTGGCCGGCGCCCTCGCCGCGAAGAACAGCGAGCTTGAGGAGCGCACCCGCGAGCTGGCCGAGGCGCAGGAGAGCCTCCTCGCTGCCGGCCGCCTGGCGACGATTGGCGAACTCGCCGCGAGTGTCGGGCACGAACTGCGCAACCCGCTCGGCGTCATCCGTAACGCCGCCTATTACCTGCGTCAATCGGGCCTGGCGGAAAGTGATGACGCGCGCGAGATGATCGACCTGATGGACGCTGAGGTCGGGACTTGTGACCGGACGATTGCCGCGCTCCTGGATTTCGCGCGCCCAGAGCAAGCCGCGCCCGAGCCGACCGACGTCAACTCGGTCGTCGGGCGGGTCCTCGACCGCACGGCGGTGCCGGAAGGCCTGGCGGTCGACGTGGACCTGGCTGATGGTCTGCCGCTGGCCGAGGCCGACCCGCACCAGCTCGAGCAAGTCTTCAACAACATTGCCGGCAACGCGTTTCAGGCGATGAGCGGCGACGGAACGGGGATACTGAAGGTGCGGTCCTCGGTGGAGGACGGAGGCGTGTGCGTCCGCTGGGAGGACGACGGACCGGGCATCTCCGCGGAAAACCTGGCGAAGATTTTCGATCCGCTCTTCACCACCAAAGCCAAAGGGATTGGGCTTGGGCTGGTTGTGTGCAGGCGACTCGTTGAGAGACAGGGCGGGATCCTCGAGGTGACGAGCGAGGTCGGGGAGGGCGCCGTGTTTGCGGTCCATCTCCGCGAAGCGGAGGGAGGTCCGGAGCATGCATGAGCGAGGGGTAGTGCTGTTGGTTGATGACAACAGAGGCATCCGCCTGACGATGGGCCGGATCCTTGGGAACGTGGGCTACCGCGTGGTAGTCGCGGCAAATGGCTCGGAGGCTGTTGACGTCGCGCGCCGGCAGCCCTTCGATGTCGCCCTGATCGACTTCAAGATGAACGGAATGAACGGAGCTGAGACGTGCGCGTCGCTGCGTCAGTTCAATCTGGACGCGACGCTGTTCATCGTTACGGCGCATGTCAGCAGCGAGATCGAGCGGTCCGCGTTGGCCGACGGCGCGACCGGAGTGATCCACAAGCCGGTTGACGTGCCCGCGCTCCTGGAGTTGCTCAATGAACTCATTACGCCGACCGAAGGGGCGCTCGTGCCGGCAGTGGGGAGGGCCGCGGGATGAGTGGCCATGCTACCTCACCGAAGGTCCTGATCGTCGACGATAACATCCCTTCCGCGAAGACGCTCAAGCTCGTGCTCGCGGCCGAGGGTTACGCGGTCGACTGCGCGGGCACGGCCGCCGAGGCGACCAGGCTCACCACCGAGACCGTCTACGACGCGGCGCTGATCGACATTACGCTGCCGGACGGCTCAGGCATCGACCTTCTGCCTGAACTGAAGAGGCTCTTCCCTGATCTGATCGCGATCATCGTCACCGGCCACGCTTCAACCGAGTCGTCGATTGAGGCGCTGAACCGAGGCGCGGCGGGGTACGTTCAGAAGCCCGTTCAGGTCCAACACCTGCTTCAGATGCTCAAGAATGGTCTTGAGAAGAAGCGCCTAGAGGCCGAGAACTGGCGCATGCTGCGGCGGCTCTCGCTGCTGCATGCCGTCGGCGCTACCGTGGGCGTTGGTTTGGACGCGGCGTCGACCCTGACCGAGACGATCTCGCTCGTGGTCTCGCTGATGGAGATCCCGGCGGGCGGCATATGGTGGACGGTTGAGAGCGCGGACCAACCCAGCCTCGCGGCTGAGGTTGGCATGACGGATGAGCTACTCGGGTGTCTGCGGGCGAGAGTTGGCAACATTCCTAGCGAACTTGCTGCCAACCCCAAGCTATTCAACGAGCCATGGCTTGAGCATGAGGCGAATCGCGTGGACGACGACGATCCGTGGCAGTTCAGAATAATGTCATTGCGCGGCCACCAAGGCACGATCGGGTACATGGCCCTCGGCGGCCCCGATTGGCCTGAGGACCGCAACGAAGAGGCCGAAGTGCTCTGCGCTGTTGCCGGACAGGTCGGCGTGGCGATGGAAAACATGAGGCTCTACGCCGACGTCATCGACACGCACGAGCGGCTGAAGGAAGCTCAGGACCAGATCGTGCAGAACGAGAAGCTGTCCGCTGTTGGGCGGGTGGTTTCGGGAGTGGCTCACGAACTCAACAACCCGCTGATGGCCGTGATCGGGTACTCCGAACTCCTCGCCGATGGCGCGTTCGGGGAGGAGACGCCGAAGATCGCCGAGCGCGTGTTCACTCAAGCCAAACGCTGCGCGTCGATCGTTCAGGGGTTGCTCTCGTTCTCGCGTCAGGAAGAGATCCAAGTCGAACGCACTCACATCAATGACATCGTTTACTCAGCGATCGAGGCATGCGAGCATGCCCGTGGTGACGACCTGAACTTGATGCGCGATCTCGACGCCGCGATCCCAGAGATGGCCGCCGATCCTGGGGCACTGCAACAGGTCATGGTCAACATCATCAACAACGCCTACCAGGCCACAAACGGCCATGGAGGCGCGGTGAGCGTGACGTCGACGCTGACCGATGAGCGGGTTGTCGTATCCGTTCAGGACACTGGGCCAGGGATGCCTGACGACGTCTTGGGGCGGGTCTTCGACCCGTTCTACACCACAAAGGGAGTCGGCAAGGGCACGGGCCTTGGCTTGAGCGTATCGCACGGGATCATCAAGGAACACGGCGGCGAGCTTCGCGCCGCCAACGCGCCGGAAGGAGGGGCTGTCTTCACCATCGACATCCCCATCGTCGCGCCGCCGGATGAAGCAGAGGTCGAGCCTGCCACGACACAGGACGCGCCGTGGCTGCAGTGAGAGGGAGAGGGAGCATGAAGATCAGAGAGCAGGGACGTGATCGCGATCTGCGGATCATGGTCGTTGACGACGAGGAGGACGTGCGCGAGGTCATACGTCTGGCACTGGCACGCAACGGCTACGACGTCACGCCGTTTGACAATGGTGCCGACGCCGTCGATGCGGCCGGTTCCGATCGGTTCGAACTCGCGTTCGTCGATGTGGCGATGCCGGGCATGGATGGCCTGCAGACGCTCCAGGGGTTGAGGGAGGTCTCGCCAGACACGAACGTCGTGATGATCACGGCGTTCCTCGACGGCGCACTCGCTCCCGATGCTCGTCAGGACCGCGTGCAGGACTGTCTCGCCCAGGGCGCGCGCGGATGTCTGCGCAAG
>CAZKUN010000082.1:30579-33544 GCA_964555935.1 uncultured Armatimonadia bacterium
TCGGCACGGATACCGTCCTGAAGACGGCGGAGTATTTCGGACGGTAGACACGCCCGCATGTAACAGGCCAGCAGCTAGAGTCGCCCGTCAATCGGGCGGCTCTAGCGTGGTGTCTCAGGCAACTCGATCACGACGTCTTCAACGCGTTCGCCTTCGGCGAGGGTGACCGGTTCTGACTCCGCCACGTACTCACCGTCACTCCCGCGCGCGCGCAGCCTTAACGTGTAGGTCCCGGCCTCGAGGGCAACTGCCTCAAGCGGCTTCTTGCTCGATTCGTGGAGCCGCTTGGCCAGCTCGCCGTCGCGCCACAGCTCAGCCGCGTGCCGGCGAGCCCAATCGTCGACGGCCCTGCCATCGGCACTCACGATACGCCCTCGGGTGAGCGCCCCGCGGCGAAGCTGGATGATGACCTCCGTCGTCTCGCCATCCGCAACCTCGACCTTGGTCTCTGGGCGATCCAGGCACTCCCTGTGGTACGGCCTGACGGTGTAGCTCCCGGCCGGTAGTCCTTCGAGAGCGAAACGCCCATCGGCATTAGCCCCGGCCGAGAATTCGCCCCTGGCGTCGTCGGACCGCAGCGATACCGTGCCGTCCGGCAGGCGATCGCCTGTGCGCATGTCCACCAGCCGTCCCTGAAGGCCCCCCGTGTACGCGTGACGGATGTCGATGATCTCCGCCGCGCCGTCGACGAACGCGCGGCGAATCGCCGATACGCGATGGGCCGCTCCGACGGACGCGACGAACCAGTAGCCGGGGTCCAGCGAATCGAACCGGTAGCGCCCGTCCTGGTCGATGGGCGCCCGTATGAGGTCTCGTTCGGTTCCTTCCGGCCTCGCGTTCCGCACATTCTCGGCATAGCGGGCGGCGACGACAACGCCCCCGGCGATGGGTTGGCCGTCGGCGCCTCGCACCCCGCCTTCCATCGCGCCGGCAATCGGCAAGCGACGGCGGCCGAGGTCCACGCTGCTCCCCTCGGCCAGCACCACCTCGTCGAGTTGGAAGTGCTTCGACTCGGAGCCCGCAATGAGGAAGTACGTGCCGGACGGGATGCTGACGATCTCGTAGCGACCGCCCGGGTCAGTCGTGACGTAGTAGTGCTGAGTGCGGGAGGGGGGCTGGTCGGAGAAGATGCCTGACCCGGGCCCGGTGATCTTTGGCGACACCCCAACGACGAGGCGAGTGTCCTCCGGGAAGCGCCCGGCCTCGTCGTGGATCGTCCCCGTCACTCGGCAAAGCGACTCGGTCTCGTATGGGCGCTCGACGCGGATCTCGACCGGTGCTGGATCGCCTTCGTCGGGCATCTGAATCAGCACGCCGCCGGTCGCCGAGTAGGTGCCGTCATGGCGCTTGTAAGCGGTCATCAGCGCTTGCACTGGCACCCCAGCCGGACCCGCCGGCTTGACGACATCGAGCCGTAGCTCGTCGCCCTCGCCGGTGATGAGCGCGATCCTCTGCACATCGACGCCGCGAATGGTGAACCGGCCCAGGCGGTCGGTCCGAGCGAGTGGGAATCTCCAGGGGAGCGTGCCGGAGTGCCAATCGCGCCACCCGTCGACTCTGTCAGCGGCGTACTCGTAGATGCCGATGGCCGCCTCGCGTAGCGGCGTCCCGTCTACGTCGAGCACGGTGCCCGTGACTGTCTGGCCGGATCCGATTCGGAGTTCCGTCTCGGTGGGCGTCGGACCCGGCCCCGACTCCACATGTTCCACCGTGGGCCAGAAGCCCGGCACGACCGTTGTGAGACGGTATCGCCCGGGCTCACGCCAGTCCGACTCGAAGAAGCCGTCTTCATCCAATATGATCCACAACGGCGCTCCTCTCGTGCCGCCATCGGCGACGCGCTGCGCAACGATTCGCCCCTCGGGGAGGGGCACTCCCTCAGGCCCGATCACCCGACCCACGATCTTACCGCTGGCCGGGATACGAATGGCGTGGCGGACCGGCCCGTCCGATGACTCGATGTCCAGCGCCTCGGACTCGTAGTCCACCCACCCATCGCGGGCGATCCTCAGCTCCACTTCGCCCGGTGGCACGTTGCGGAGTACGAAGCGCGCCCTCCGGTCTGTCCTGACGCTGTCGGTAAGCCACTCGGGTTGGCGCGGGCCTGGGCTGACCGGCGCGCTGAAGCGGGCCCGCATGTGCGTCTTCGTCGCGGGTCGGCCATCGGGCCCCACAACCTCGCCAACGATATCCGCGCCCCTCTGCAGCATGATCCGGCGAGTCTTGTACTGGTCGTCGCGTCCCCGGATGTCCCCGCGCCAATACCCGTGCCTCGGGTGGCGAATGAGAACATGGACCGGGAGTCGGGACGTGAGATCGTACAGTAGGAACTCGCCGTTGGCGCCGGATGCGCAACGCCTCCGCGCGTATCGGCGTCGCGGGTCGGTGGGGTCGACGAGGAGGTGATATCGGATCTCGGCCCCGGCCACCGGCTCGCCGCCCGCCGAGACAACCGTTCCCGCCAGCGTCCACGTTCCCGGCAGGCAGCGCCGCATCGTCACATCGAACCGCTTCTCCTCCCCTGACTCAAGGGGGACCTCACCCAATGGCAGGCGCGGGTACCCAGGGGCGAACACAGCAGGGAGATAGTCATACGGGGCCCACGGCACGTCGAGTATAAAACTCCCTTTCCGGCCGGTCCGGGTGACTCGCGCATCGCGCGCGCCGCTGGCCAGAGCGCCCACCACGTCGGTGTGACGGTGGCGATCGTAGCGCGTCACCAAGGCGCCCTGCATCGGCGCGCCGTTCTCGTCGACGACCGTGCCAGACATCCTGGCCGGTCTGCCTGGGATATGGACCGCAACTCCCCGAACGTGCTCGCCCTCGCGGAGGCGGATCAGGTCCGACTCGCCGTGCAGCCGGCCCCTGATACTGGCCCGTATGACGGGGTACCCAACGGGGACGCCGGAGACGGCGAATCGCCCACCGGCGCTTGTCGTCGTGTTGCCCAACTGCACCCGCGGCG
>CAZKUN010000083.1:0-19642 GCA_964555935.1 uncultured Armatimonadia bacterium
AATCTGAGCGGCTCGCCCGGCTTCCCGGGCGATACGGTGCCTCGAACGGTCAGCCAGCGATCCGTCCCATCTCTGTGGCGGACCCGGGGCATCGCCTCGAAGGCGTTGGTCCCGTCACGCATGCACGCGGTGAGAGCGGCCTCGAGCATCGCGGCGTCCTCGGGAGGCACCAGCTGCAGCCATCCTCGGTTCGAGTCGGGCAACTCAGCCTCGGTATAGCCGATGATCCCCCGTAGCGCGGGATCGATGAACATGCTACTGGAGCCCACCACGTGGTCCCACGCCCCAACTCGACCGGCACTCGCAGCCATGGCGTAGCGAGCCTGGCTCTCCCTCAGCGCCTCCTCGGCCCGCACTTGTTCGGTCACGTCCTTCACCAGAGCCAGCACCGACGGCGCCTTTCCAGCCTCGCCTATGACGGGCGCGAACGTCGTGAAGTACCAGTTCGCTTCATTGCCCGGGACGGCGCCACGTTCTTGCACGGTGGTCGGGGCGCCCGTCGCCAGCACTTGCGCGATACGCGCCACCCGAGCGTCCGCAGCCGGGGCGGCGGCGATGTCGTGCAGCCGGCGCCCGACGATATCCTCCGGAGACCGACGCAGCAGGGCGGCGGCAGCGGGATTGACGGACAAGAACACGCCGTCGGCGCTGAAGGTCATGATCGGGTCCGGAGCCGAGTCAACCAACGCCCGGTAACGCCTCTCGCTCTCGGCGAGAGCCTCCTCAGCGACCTTCTCCGTCGTGACCTCCCGTGAGATCGCCAGCACGGACTCGACTTCGCCGCCCTCGCCCGTGATCGGCACCAGCGTAAGCGCAAACCACCGAGTCGGGTCCGTCTCGGCCCTGTCCAGGTGTGACGACGCCTCACCCGTTCTGTGGGAACGCTGGATCCGGGCGAGCCCTCGATCGGCTTCCTCCTTGGGCATCCACTCGTGCAGCCGCATGCCCACGATTTCTTCCTGCGATTGGGGAATCTCGGACACAGCCATGGGATTCGCCGAGAGGCAGACGCCGTCGCCGTCAAATAGGAGGATCGCAGCCGGGACGCTGTCGACCAGCGTCCGGTAACGCTTCTCGCTCTCGGCGAGCCGTCCCAGCGCGAGCATCTCTGTCGTAATCTCGCGAGTCACCGCCAAGACGGACTCGACTTGCCCGCCATCCCCCAGCACTGGTGTCAGCTTGTGATGCAACCAGCGTGGCGACCCTTCATCATCGGTTCGGTCCGTATACGACCCCGACTCGCCGGTGTCGAAGACCTCGCGAATGCGCGCGAGCCCCATCTCCGCTTGGTCCTCCGGCACCCAGTCGCTCAGCTTGGTCCCGACGAGGGCTTCCGGCGGCTTGCCCGATCCGGACGCGGCCATTCGGTTGACCGACAGATGCACGCCGTCCCGATCGAACAGCACGATCCCATCCGGCGCGCTGTCGACCAGCGTCCGGTAGCGTTTTTCGCTCTCACGAAGGGCATCTTCGGTCCGCTTACGCTCGGTGATGTCCGAGGCGATCGCGAGAACCGCATCCACCGTCCCCTGATCACCCATAGCCGGCGCCAGCGTGACCGTGACCCACCGAGGCGGCAGGACGTCGTTGTGGTCGGCGTAGGTGCGCATGCGCCCCGTGTCCATCACCTCACGCACCCGCGTCAGCCAGACTTGGTTCATCTCCTCCGAGACGAAGTCCGAGAGCCTCCGGCCCCGCAGTTCCTCCGGGGTAAGGTCAACACCCTCGGCAGCCTTACGGTTGGCCGAGATGTAGACGCCGTCGCGGTCCATGACCACCACCGCGTCCGGCACGGCATCCACAAGCGTTCGGTACCTGTTCTGGCTCTCCTGAAGTGCCTGCTGGGCGAGGACCCGGTCGGTCACGTCTCGGGCGATCCCCAGCACGTAGAGGACCTCCCCATCGGCGTTCTTCACGGGGGTGAGCCGAGTGTTGTACCAGCGCTCTCGCCCCGCGACAACTGTCGGAGCCCGGGCAGTCTCAGTCCCCTCACCCGTCTCGAAGACGCTTCGCATCATGGACCACTGACGTTCAGCCACCTCGCGCGGGAAGACATCAGACATAGCCTTCCCCACGATGTCCTCTGGCTTGGCATTGAGCGCTTCGGCCGCCGCCGGATTCACCGACAGAAACACTGCCTCCGGGCCGACGGTGAATATGGCATCAGACGCGGACTCCACAAGCGCGGCGCTGCGAACATCGCTCTCGCTCGCAGCTTCCGCGATGCGGGACCGAGCCACCCAGTTGGAGGCCAAAGCTGCGATCATCTCGAGCGTTGGACGGACTTCAGTGGGGATATCGTCGTGGGACCGCGAACCGACGTTGAGCGCGCCGACGAGCCGAGCATCATGCAGGACGGGGATCACGCCGACGGACGTCAACTTCTCGGCCCGCATGCGACCTTCGGTCATGCGTTCGACGTCAGCCAGGGGCGTGTAGACGGCCGGATTAGCCGCAACAGCCTCCACGCGCTCGTCTGTCACGGGGACCTCACGAATGCGCTCCGGCGTATCGGGGTGGAGGAGTCCTCGATGCCGGTCCAGTGCGAGTCTGAGGCCATCGTCAGACAGCAGGTAGAAGGCGGCTACGTCGATGCCAGGCATCCCCACAGACGCGTCGAGGCACAGCTCAAGCGCGCCACCTAGCGACTGAGCGCCAAGCATCCCTAACGCCAGCTCGTGCAGAACCCGCGCGCGCTCGACCGCCTCGCGGGTGTCGTCCGGCAAGTCGTCCCGGTGCAGAAAACCCTCCAACCCCATGCTCATCTCTCGCTTTCACCGCGATGGCCGACGGGCTCCTCCGCGAGCCCGTCATCGAGACGAGGGTAGTCCTCATCTGTCTTGGACTTCAGTTCGCCGCGTGACCGGGCATGCCTTCCGATATCGTGTTGATCAATGCGGCGCCCTGATCTCCCGCACGGCCTTCGGCCCCAGATTCAGCGTCTCGCCGCGCAACTCGCCGCTCGGCGAGACGTCCGCGCCGTCGAGATCCTCCATGCATCTCACCCGCGCGGCAACCGGGCTGTCTTTCAGGTTCACGACCCGTGCGGTCAGCGCATCGTCGCCCAACTGCACGCCTGCCACCATCACGCCGTCGCCGCTGGCCTCGATGAATGACCCTTCCGTCGGCAGGTCGCCCTCGCCGCCCTTCCAGAGCACGGCGATAGGATCCACGAGGTACCCCCTCGCCGCCAAGAAAGCCTCGTGCGGGCGCGCCGGCGCGAGGACAGCATACTCGTGCACGTAGATCCCCGAATACGGCGTGTTCGCGGCCCCGACGCCGAGCGACAGGCCCATGAATTCGTCGACGTCCAGCTTGCTGCCGGGGGGCGCGCTCGGCGGGCGCGTCACGAAGAAGTCCGGCAATCCTCGCGTCAGGACCGCGTATGCGCCTGAGTTCGGTCCGGCCAGGCTCAACGCGTTGAACGTGCCGCTGC
Organism: uncultured Armatimonadia bacterium; assembly: GCA_964555935.1. Classification (GTDB taxonomy): domain Bacteria; phylum Armatimonadota; class Zipacnadia; order Zipacnadales; family VGFC01; genus CAZKUN01. Next base: position 3,437 of record CAZKUN010000083.1, read on the forward strand.
GGAACGGGAGCTTCATGAACGTCTCGTGGTTCGTGCTGGTCAACACGCTGTCGGTCGTGCAGTACGCCATGTCGGCAACCGGCTTCGCCCCCGCCTCAAACGGGAACCGCACGAACAAGCCCGGCAGGTACGTCCCCTCGTGCGGACCTCGCCCACCCACGGAGAGCTCCGTCGGCTCGTCGAAGACGAGTCGCAGCCGTATCCGCGCCTGCCTCTCGCCATCGATGAGACTCACGCGGATGTTCACCTTCACGTTCGGCTGGCTGCCTAGCTCCGGCTCGCACTCGACAGCCGCCATCACCGGCCCCTCGCAGATCTCCCTGGGGTGAATCGTGGTCGGCGTGTCGTAATAGTCCACATTCAGAGGCTCCAGTTCCGTGCTGACCGACGCCTTGGGATGCTCACCTTTCGGAAGCGCGACATGCAGGGCGTTCGCCCCGCAGACCAGCTCCTCGCCCGTCTCCACATCGACGATCGACAGGCTCCCGTCGCCGTCCACGATGACTCGGATCAGACCGTTATCCAGCCGCGCCGTCTTCTGCGAGATGATCGCGGTCACGTCGCCCGGCGCGGGCGCTGATTTCGCGTATTCATACGCCCGGTAGCCGACCGACGGCAGCCCAGGCAGCGACGCCATCAGCAGGTCTGGCTCGTCCGGATCGACCTGGAGGGCGTGCGCTTCCTTCCCGCGGACCAGTGCCACCGACCCCTCCGGCGCCATGAGCCTCCCAACCGGGTTCAGCACGACCACGCCGCCCTTGCCGCCCACGTCGTCGGCGAGGTGACGCGTCAGCCGCACCATCCCCGCCGCGGCCTCGACCGCGTCCTGGGCCATCCTATCCGTCGCGTCCTCGTTGCCGTTGCCCCAGTGGCTGTGGCATTCGTGCCATCTCAACGAACGATCCCACATCTCATCGATCGGCGGCTGCGGCACGTAGACGCCGCGCGAGCGCGCGAAGGCCGCGACGTTTTCCAGCGCCACCAGGCGTGTCTCCAGCAGGCGGTTAACGTTCTCGTACGCCGCCTCGCCCGGGCCTCCGCCGACCCAGCCTTTGTAACACAGCGCGTCATCGCCCTCATACACGTGCTCGCGTGCAATGTCATCCGTCAGTTCCTGGTACTCGTTCAGGCTGACGGGCTTCAGGAAGATCCCTTCCGAGGCCAGCGTTTCCAGGTGCTCGTCCTCGAGGAACGTCGTCCGGTCCAGACACGCGAACTCCTCGTTGCACAGCACCGCCCGCTTGCCTTGCTCGGCCGCCCGGCGCGCCGCCACCACCGGCGAGACACCGTGATACCAGCTATCCAGCACCCTCACCTCGGTCCCATCCGCATTGCGGAAGTAGCAGTCGAGGCTGTTCGGAACGCTCCGCCCCTGCCCCCACCAGTTCTCAGCAATGCAGTACGTGTCGTAGCCCGCCATCTGCATCACTTGAGGCATGAGCGGCGTCATCGTCGCGTCATGGCTGTAGAACCGCGTCGGCGTCTGCCCGAGCTGCGATTCGTAGAGCTTGCGGCTATACCGCATGCTCCTCAGCAGCGATTCGCCAAAGTCCCCGCAGATGTTCCTCGGCGGGTACGGCATCCCCACGAACTCCATGTCGCCGTCGGCGAACGCCTCGCGCAACTGGGCTATGTAATCGACTCTCTCGCCACCCTCGTCCGCAGGCCTCGCTCCGGTGCGGTGGAAACCCGTGTTCGGCGCCAGGATCGCGCCGCCCCATGAGATCGAGTGGTGCGGTCGCCCTCGCTCGCCCACTCGCTTGAGCAACTCGTCGAGGTAGTCATTCGAGCACGGCTCAAAACCTCGCCACGTCGTCCCGCCTCCGGCCGAGTACCATCCCCAGTGGAAGAAATGCAGCCCCAGCATGTGGACCGGGAAGCGCTGCTCGTGCTTGGCTCCCTCGGTCACGATGAACTGGTACGCACCATACTCATCCAGGTCCCATGTCACCCCAGCTGTCACGCCTCGCTTGCCCGCCCCCAAATCCACCACCGTCCCGCGCACTGAGCCCACGGTCTCGCCGCTGGGGGCGATAAGAGTCGCGGTCAGCGCGCCGGCATTCGCGTGATCGCCGGTCAGTACGAGCGCGTCGCACACGAGCCGCACTTTGCCCAGCGTCCGGGTGCTCGTAAACTCCGGCCGCTCTATGATGTTATCGCCGCTCGCCTTGGACAGCGGGCCTTGCATGATCTTCACTACGATGACGTTCGGCCCCGCCACGAGCTTCTCCGCGACGCGGGCCTCGAGGTCGCCGTCCGCCCCGTCCAGACGCTCGCTGTTGACCCAAACGATCCGGCGCCCATCCCTCTCATGCCTGTCGCCAGGCAGCTTCAGCCGTTTCCGCACCTCATGGAGCTTCGTCCCAACCAGCACCCACGCCCGGTACCAACACGCGTCTCCACGTCGCATGGGCGGGACATGGGCCGTCGGCACGGTCTCGAACTGACTGTCGTCGTACATCAGCGTGTGGAACTTCGTCGGGGCGTAGCGGTCACCCACGCTGTTCGGGTCGTAACGCATCCGCCACCACTTTGGCGGCTCGTCGTGGGCCAGGAGCGCCAAGTGGCGCGCCTCATCACCGATCACTTCGCCGATGTAGTCCCTGGCCTCTCCGTCTCCCGTCACCTTGATCCAGTCGACCGCAACGCGCAGGTCACGCGAGTCGCCTGTTGAGGCCGGGCCCTGCTTCTCAGCTTCGATCCCCAGCACGACCCAGCCCGTGTCGCCGACGACATCCCGGCGGATCTCAAACTCATAGAGCAGATCATCGCGGGGATCGAACTCAGCGAGCAACTCACCGTTTGCTGAGAACCGCACCTTCTGGCCATCGCCGCCGCCGGCCATCGCGCGCACCTGCACCGTGTTCGCAACGCTTGGGAAGACGGGCAACCTCACCTCTGCTCCCCGCGTCGACCATCGGCACCGGCTCTCCCAGATCCCGCCGAACTGCTCGTACGGCCCTTCCGGACCATACCATCCGTCCTTCACGAACAACTCGTCGAGCGGGCCGCCAATGTCGATCGTGTAGGTCGTCTCGGCTGTCACCGCCCCTGCCGTGAGCAGCGTGTATGCAATTGCCGCGAGCATATCCTCAGTCTCCCGTGGTGCGAGTCCACGCACCTTCGCTCCGACGCCTCACCGGCCCTCCGCGTAATGAGGTCGCGGGTGCAGTCCAGGATATGCCGGCCTTCTCGTCGAACAGAGGGCACAGTCGAAGCAACCACTCCGGCCGAGGAAACGCGATAGATGCGCGCGACCATCCTGTTGAGGAAGTCAAGCCTGCTGCTCGTTCTGTCGCTGCTGCCTGCCTCCGGTTGGTCGGATCTGGTCGGCCACTGGGCGCTGGACGATGGCGGCGGCCTCGATACTGTCCCCGGTAAGATTGGCCAGGCGGCTCACTTCCCCGGAGGGGAGTGGGTTGATCTCAATGAGCATGCCGACACGCTCGGCGGATTGACCGACTTCACCATCTCGATGTGGATCCAGTATGGCGGCGGCGCGAGCCGGATTCTGTTCTCGTTCTCCGACGGCACCGCGGCCCACCGCATCCAGATGGAAGTCCATCAGAACATGCTCTGCTTCGGGCGGATGAACGGCGGCGGCTGGTCGATGTTCACCACGCCCCCGCTGACGTGGGAGGAGGGCAAGTGGTACCACGTAGTCTTCACGAACCACGGCGAGCACGGCAAGTCGATCCTGCGCTCGAATGATCTGGTGTGGATGAGCGATGCGAACACGCTTTCACCGTCGGGCCTCGCCGCGCCGGTCAAGGAGGTCGCCATTGGTGGCCTCATCGGCGAGTATGCCTTCAACGGCCGCATCGATGACGTCCGGCTCTACGATTCGGCACTGACTGCCGCCGAGCAGTTTGCGCTGTACGAAGACATCGAAGGGACGCCGACTGATCCGAAGTGGATTGCGGCGAAGGCGCAACTGGTTGAGAAGGAGCGCCGCCTGGCTCTGTCTCGCAAGGCGCGGAAGCTGTTTGAGACCGAGATGGTTCCCGAGCTCACGTCGGCCGAGCGTCAGCGGAGGGAAGAGTGGCTGTTCCAGGCGGACGACGAGGACCTGCTGACGCGGGCCGAGCAGGAACTGGTCTGGACGCGTGAGATGATCGACCGCTTGCGGCTGCGTCTGGCTGCGCCGGACATGACCGACGAAGTGGCGGCCCTGAAGCGGCTCAATGGGGAGGACCTGGAGACGCTCGGGCTGTCGGGAGCAATCGGCCACTACTTTGACGTACGCGCCCTCAAGCGCTCAGTGATGCTGAGCCGGCCCGAGGTCGACTTCTCCTCAATCATCTGCGTCGACGCACCGTACCCGCATCGCAGCACTAGCACCCACGGCACCATGGACCAGACGGAGTGGGTCCACGAGAGCCGATTCCGTAGCGAGATGTGCGCCACCCACGGAGCGGAATTGCTCGTCCTTGATGATTTCGCGGATGGCCTGAACCGGAGGCGACTGGCGCCCACGGATGACTTTGGCCGAGATGCCGCCATGTTCAGCTTCGACCTCTCCTTCGATGGCGAGAAGGCGCTCTTCTGCATGAAGCCCGAGGATGAGAAAGCCTTCCACCTCTACGAGATCGGACTCGATGGGAAGGGCGTTCGGCAGGTGACCTCCGGCGGCTACAGCGACATCGACCCCGTCTACCTGCCGGGCAGTCGCTATCTCTTCCTCTCAACGCGAGCCGATGTCTACGCCCAGTGCGGGATGTGGGCGCGGAGCTACATCGTCACCCGCTGCGACCCCGATGGCACGAACATCAACATTCTCAGCCCTGGCACCGAGCCCGAGTTCTCGCCGTCGCTGCTCAATGACGGCCGGGTTCTTTCGACCCGTTGGGAGTACGTCGATAAGGAGCCCCAGCGCATCCAGTCGCTCTGGACCATGCGCCCTGATGGTAGTGGCGTTCGCACATACTGGGGCAACCAATCCACCTATCCCGATCACCTCGGCGAGGCGCGCCAGATCCCAGGCACGAGCAAAGTGATGTTCACGGGCTTTGGCCACCATGATGTCTGGGTCGGCTGCATTGGCGTGGTTGATACCAACGAGGGGCTGAACTTCCCTGACGGGGTCTGGAAAGTAACCCAGGAGATGCCGTGGCCCGAGGTGGGAGATGGCCCCGTGCCGACGCCGGGTTACACGGACCAGTACCACACATCCGGCAACTACGCCGCCTACAAGACGCCCTATCCGCTCAGCGAGGAGCTGTTCCTTGTCTCGGCGCGCACGGGCGCTGGGGGCGTCTCGATCATGCGCTCCGCCCACGACCCGACGATAGGCCAATTCAAGCTCTACCTGATGGACATTTACGGAAACCGCGAGCTGCTCTATGAGGGCGAGAACAACGTTCTGTACGCCCAGCCCGTACGCTCGCGAAAGATGCCCATGGCGCTCGCGGACCTGGCCGATATGCCTGGCCCGGAGAGCGAGAATCCCGTCGTCAGGCCAGGCGTGTTCTTCTCACACGACATCTTCGACAACGCCCCACCCGAGATCCGCGAGCATGGTCGTTACCTACGCGTCGTGGAGAGCATGCCCAAGAATTACTCGGTCGGCATGGTCCACTCCGGCGGCAAGCCCTTTGGAGCCGATGGGCCCGACACCGCCCTGGGTATCTGGGGCCGGGACTTCCTGGCGGGCAAGACGCCAACGCCCACCACCGATATCTCATGGGGCGACAGCTCCGTGGTTCAGGGGCCGGTGACAAGCGTCACCGGGCCACTATCGGTGAAGCAGATCCACGGCACGGTCCCGATCCGCGAGGATGGATCGGTGAGCTTTGAGGTGCCGCCCGCTCGGATGCTCTACTTCCAGGTGCTCGACGAGAAGTACCGCGCCGTACACACGATGCGCTCATGGGTCTCTGCCCGGCCGGGCGAGGTGCGTGGGTGCACCGGCTGTCACGAATCACACAGCGCGACGCCGATGGTTGAGCCTGTGATGGCTGTTGATGCGCCCGACACCATTCAGCCGCCGCCGTGGGGCGTGCATTCGCTGTCGTACGTTTCGGATGTGCAGCCCGTTTTCGACCGTGCCTGCGCGGATTGTCATCAAGGGAACGGCGAGGCGATCGAGAAGCTTGACCTCACCTTGCGGCGCGATGAAGTGGTCGGCGAAGCGCGCTGGGGAGGGATATTCCCCGAGCCTTACCTGACGTTGACGCTCGGCCAGAATCACTACGGCTATACCGGCTGGCCGAATGTCCCCGCCTCGCGGAGCTACATAGGGTCGCCAAGCACCATCGCCATCCCGTACGAGACGCTCGCGCCGTTGAGTTGCCTCTCGCCGAACAGCAGGCTGATCGCTGAGGTGATGGACGAGAAACGCTGCGGCAGCAAGCTGCTGCCGGACGACCTGCGGATGTTGATCGCTTGGGTCGACATGTGGGGGATGTATCGAAGCGACGAGGAGATCCGCGCGATGGAGGACCCGCCGGCCGAGTGGTTCCCGCTCTGGACCAGCCCGCCCAGGACGAAGACGGCTCCCCACGTCCGCACGGAGTACTCCCAAGACGAGTACAACTCCCCGGAGGATAGAGTCTCTCAGGCCGGACGCTGACCGCGCGGACGACTGGTCACTCAGGTGGCTGGGCCGTGGCGCGTGGGATTGGGATCGCGAGGGCGGCGTAGAACACCAACGGCTCCCACGTCGTGCGGTGGCGCATCGCGGTCCCGAGATTCGTCTCCACGATCGACATGGCCACGACGATCACCACGCACGTCCACACGAACACGCGATGTTCGGGTCGCAGGCGTCGCCACAGCACCAAGTTCCGCAGGAGAAGAAATGCGATGACCCAATAGACGAGCGCGTGGAGCTTGCCAAGCTGCATCAGCATCGAGCCCCCCTGCCATGGGAACGGCCCGAGCACGAAATAGCCGACCATCACCGGCAGATAGACAAACCCCGACGGCCCTCGCTGGAAGACATTCCGCATCACGTCGGCCCCGCCGCCGCTGCCACCATACTCGGAGCGGGCTTCCATCATCTCCTCGACGTAGTACGGTGCGAGTTGCTTTGCGCTGAGCCTGCCCACGTCCGGCGATCCGAGTTTTTCGACCCGGCTCGGGTCCAACATGATCGCCAGAACTACGAGACTGAAGCCCGCTCCGAGCGCGATCGTCGTTGCGGTGAGACGCCGCGACACGAGTAGCCCCGTCCCAAACCCCAGCAGCACGAGCAACGCAAACGCCGGCCTCAGCAAGAACATCACCACGGAGACCGCGCCCAAGGCAGCCAGTCGCCTCACCCGCGTGTCGCCCTGGCCGATGCGGATCATCAACGCCCCGATCACGCACGCGCAGGCGAGAATCAGCGGCTCCTTAGTGTTCACCGTCCGGAACCAAATGGTCGCCGGCGCCAACACGATGATCGCGCCCATTACCCACGTCCGCCAGGCGGGCATCGTCTGCGCCGCGACTCTCGCGAAATACCCGACCGACAGCGCGACAAGCGTGGCCCATAGCAGCCCCGGAGCCGCCGTCCACCCGCCCGAAAGCAGCAGAGCCACGGCGCCCACGGTCGTCTGCGCCGGGTTGAGCGTTGCCGTGCGGATCGGCCGTACGAGCGTCGTGCCAATCGCCTCACGCGATCCGAGCACGCGGTCTGTGAACCCCGCCCATAGCTCGATCGGGACGCGCGTTGATGGGCCGGTCTCGAGGTAATCCGCGAAATCCGCTTGCGCCTCGAGATACCGCCACCGGTCGTGAGTGATGTCCTCGGCGAAGGGCGTCGCCTGCAGAATGGCCATCGTGCAATTGAGCGCAAACAGGGCCAGCGTCGTCAGGCGCACCGGCGGGCACTGACGCCATGCCCAGAGCAACACGCTCAGCACGCAGACGCTGGAGAAAAGGATGGAGAGCAGTATTCTCACGGTAACCCGCTCTATTCGCCGATGGCCCCCAGGGCTCCTTGGGCACCCGGATTCCGCACCCGCGTCGGGGGCCCAACACTGGCGACGAATTAATTAGTGTCAGACACTAGTTTTTTCAGACTGTTATTCCCCGCTACACCACCCAGGACGGTCGATAAACTAGTGTCTGACACTAATTAATTCCAGGCCTTGGATCTCGCGCCGGTCATGAAGGGCTTACCCCGCCGCCTCACCAACTCCCCCTCACACGCCCAACCAACCACGGAGGACCTCTCTTGCCCACTCATCAGCGCCCGAATGTCCTCTGGCTCATGAGCGATCAGCACAACGCCGCCTGCATGGGACATGCCGGCCGAAACGTCCGCACTCCCCACCTCGACCGGCTCGCGGAGACGGGCGTTCAGTTCACCCACGGCTACTGCAACAACCCCATCTGCGCGCCGTCGCGCGTGAGCTTCATGACGGGCCAGTATTGCCACACCCACCGCCACATCGGCAACGATATCTACGAGTACCCGCAGCGCAACCCTAACACCCTCGCCGCTGTCGCCCGCGGCAACGGTTACCAGACCGCGCTCATCGGCAAAGCTCACATGGTCGGCGAGTGGGACCGCGAGGGATTCGAGCACCTGCGCTACTGCGACCTGTGCGATGCCCACCGCGACGATCCGCTCACCAACCACTACTACAAGCACCTCGTCGACCACGGTCTCGCGGACGAATACGACCTTGGCAGCCTCCCGGACGGCCACCCCGGCAAGCGCGACCACTGGTTCGTCAGCCCCATCCCGCACGAGCACTCGGTGGAGGTGTGGACCGGCAAGGAGACCGTCAAGTTCCTCGAGGGGCGCGACCGCAGCCGACCGTTCTTCGCGCAGATGACCTTCCAGCGCCCTCACGCTCCCCTGTCAGTCTCGCCCGAGCGCGTGGACATGTATTCGCCCGGGGATATCGACATCCCCGATTCCGCGCGCGACGTGTTCGGGCGCGCCTTCGCCACGAAACCCGAGTGGCAGCAGCGCCACGTCGCCAACCGGGCCACATATCCGTATGTCCCCGAGAACGAGGCCGAACTCCGCAAACAGCTCACCCACTACTTCGCCCTCATCACCATCATCGATGAGGAGATCGGGCGCGTGCTCGACTCCCTCCGCGCGACCGGCGATCTCGACAACACGATCATCTGCTACGTCGCGGACCACGGCGACTTCGGCGGCGATCACGGACTCGTGCAGAAGAACTTCGGAATCTACGAGTCGATCCACCGGATTCCCTACCTCATCAGCTACCCCGGATGCCCAAGCGGCAAGTCGCTCGACGGTATCGTCGAGAGCGTCGACCTTTACCCCACGCTCTGCGACCTTATGGACATCGCGCCGCCTGCCGGCATCGACGGCCGCAGCCTCGTCCCGATGATCGAAGACGACGCGCCTGGCAAGGACTTCGCGATCTGCGAGTGGTCATGGATGCATCCCAGCACTATGATCCACGCGATCCGAACGCCACGCTACCGACTCGTCTACTACGGCTCCGACCTCGAGGGCGAACTCTACGACCACGAGACCGATCCGGGCGAATTGGTCAACCTCTACCCCGATCCCGCCCACCGCGAGACGCGGCTGGAGCTGCTTGAGTCACTCTTCGACCAAGTGATGCAATACGAGAAGCGCTCATCCATGCAGCGTGATCGCGAGGTCGGCCGCGTGACCCGCAACTCCATGACCAGGCTCGTCCACAAGGGCGCGCGCAAGTGGTCCGACATCGAGGATCTGTATACACCGTAGCGCCATCCGCCGTTGCCGCTGACTGGACCGCCGGCATCCTTGCCGGCACGTCGTTGGCCGTTATCGTCCGTGCCTGCGGCTCAGGCGAGCCGCAGGCAAATCCTGGTCTCAGGTACCATCCATATGTCCCGCCTCACCACCATCATCGCCATTCTCACTGCATCCATCGCCCACGCCCAGCTCACCCCCATCCGCTACGATGACTGCGGCGAGAGCGGGCGTCAGCCCCACGTCGTCAACGGTGCCCTCTACGAATTCGCCGAGAGCTTCGTCTCGGCGCCGCTCGCCGCCCGCACGGTCGCCTTCGAGGCATCGGCCGTCCGCGTCCGCTACGAGAACCTCGCGCCAGACGCCACGTACGCCGCACGCGTCACCTATTCCACCGAGCGCAACGGGGCTCGCACCCAGCGCATGACCGCCGAAGGCGCCGAGATCCACGGCGCTCTCGACCTGCCTCAGGGAGAGGCCAAGACGTTCGACTACGACCTCCCCGCGAATGTCGCCGCCGACGGCGCCATCGAGCTGTCCTTCGAGCACGTGACGGGCCCCAACGCCGTCGTCTCCGAGGTCTGGTTGCTCTCGGACCAGGACCAACCCGAACTCTCCATCGCGCTCGACAGCGACCTCCGCGGTGGACTAACCGTTACCGCCCAAGACGCTCTTCTCCAGCCCGTCCCCGACGCGACCGTCGTGGCGACGATGCCCGGGATCGATGACATCACCGCAACCACGGGAGCGTCCGGCTCCGCCCAAATCGGCCTGACCGCCCTTCCCGCGGAGGGCGGCCTGACCGTCACCGTCGCGTCAGGCGATCTCGCCGCCATCGCGACCGCGCCGGTGGGCTCGCTCTTCTTCCGCCGCCCCGTCCTCACGCCGGTCCCGTATGACGTGACCGGACCCCGGACGCACCCAATCAGGCTATCGGGCACCTGGCGCTTCGCGCCCACGCTGCCCGATGGCTTCGAACGACCCGATTTCGATGATTCGGACTGGTCTGACATCACCGTTCCCGGCGAGTGGGTCATGCAGGGCTTCACCGTCGAGCCAGGCAAGCCCGCCGGCTTCCGCACCTCGTTCAAGGCGCCCAAGTCCTGGCGCCGCCGTGCGGTCAAGATCCGCTTCGACGCCGTCTACAGCATCTGCGATGTCTACCTCAACGGGCAACATGTCGGCTCTCACGAGGGCGGCTTCACACCATTTGAGGTCGATATCACTAGCACCGTGATTCCCGGCAAACCAAACACCCTCGCGCTCGCCGTCACCAGCGAGAGCACTGCCGACACGATGGCCTCCGCCAGCACCTACGCGCGCCATCCCCTCGGCGGCATCGCGCGCAAGGTAACGGCCTTCGCCGTGCCCAAGGTCCACCTAACGCGCTTCCACGCCGACACCGACCTCGACGCCGACTACGAAGACGCCACGCTAACGATCCTCGCGGAGGTGGCCGGTCCGACCGACGGGGTTGAGTTGCGCGTGGACCTCCGGCACCCCACCGGCATGATGGAGGAGATCGGCCAGTGCTCCGTGCCGACCGATGGCACTGTGACAATGGTAGCAGACGTGCGCGCGCCGGAGCTCTGGGACTCCGAGCACCCAAACCTCTACACCCTCTGGGGCCTGTTGAAGGTGAATGGCAAGGTCAAGGAGTTCGTCACTCGACGCATTGGCTTCCGCGAGGTCGAGGTCCGCGGCAACCAGCTCTTCGTCAATGGCGACGTGGTGAAGCTCCGAGGCGTCTGCCGCCACGAGGTCCACCCAGATCTCGGCCGCTCGATGACGCACAAGATCTGGACGCGCGACATCGAGCTGCTGAAGGGCGCCAACGTCAACTACGTTCGCACCGCCCACTACCCGCCCGCCGAAGAGTTCATCTCGCGGTGTGACAAGGCTGGCATCTATGTCCAGGACGAGGGGCCATGGTGCTGGGCCAGCGCGTCGGCGGCCAATTCGCCCGAGACGCTCGGCCTCGTCATGCGCTCCAACGCGGAGATGATCGAGCGCGACCGAAGCCACCCGTCGGTCATCATCTGGGACATAGCAAACGAATCGAACTGGGGAAGTAACTACGCCCGCGCCAACGACTACATCCACGCCGAGGACCCGTCGCGTCCGACGCTCTTCAGCTACCAGCCGGATCCCTCGCCAACCGATATCATCACATGGCACTACCCCGGCATCGACGGTCCGGCTCGCGCGGCCGATTCAGACAAGCCCATCACCTTCGATGAGTACTGCCACCTGAACTGCTACAATCCGGCCGAGGTCGAGGCCGATCCCGGCCTGCGCGACTACTGGGGTCACGCGCTCGAGGACATGTGGAACGCGATGTACGAGTCCCAGGGCGTCTTGGGCGGCGCGATCTGGTGCTGGTGTGATGATGTCTTCGATCTCCCCACCGGCCGCGCCGGCTACGGCGAGTGGGGCCCCGTCGACGGCTTCCGCCGACCCAAGCCCGAGTGGTGGCACGTGCGGAAGGTCTACTCCCCCATCCACATCCGCGTCGACCGACTTGAGCCCGGACAGGTCTTCATCCCCATCCAGAACCGCTACAACCACACCAACCTCAGCGAGATCGAGTGCCGGTGGCGGCTCGGCGAGGGTTCAGGGACGCTCCACCTGGACGTGCCTCCGGGTGGGACAGGCGTGTTGCCCTTCCTTATCAAGTCACCAGAGCACGATGCCCTGCATCTGACGTTCATCGACCCATCAGATCGCTTGGTCGACGAGTATGCCATTCCCGTTGGCCCGCGCACGACACCGGCGCTCGACGCGCTCTCCCGGGAAGCGCCCGATGTTGATGGAATCAGCATAATCCTCACCGAACAGGAGTCCGGCCGCGAGGTCACGTTGGAGGGCGACATCACGTCCACTGCGACCGAGATCACCTACACCGCCACCTACTCCGGCGATCCCATCACCGTCCGTGAGGTCGGCCTGAAGCTGACGCTCGCTGGTGGTCTCCAGAACCTCTCCTGGAGGCGCATCGGCCAGTGGTCTGTCTACCCCGATGACCACATCGGCCGCCTGACCGGCGAGACGGCCGCTTTCCCCGTCGCCGAAGGCGATCCGCGCCCCGAGTCGTGGTCACAGGACCACGACCCTCGCGGCTGCAACGACTTCCGAAGCACCAAGTACAGCATCACTCGCGCGTCGCTCACCGATGATTCCGGCGCGGGCGTCGGCGTCGTCTCCGATGGCCGCCATAGCATCCGCGCATCCGTCGAGGGAGACGCCGTTGTCCTCCGGATCTGCGAGTTCAGCAACGGCGGCGGCGAGCGCTTCCTGCGCGGGCACTACGCCGCCGACTATCGCACGATCGACCCCGGCGATGTCATCGCCGGAGCCGTTCTTCTACATCTAGTTCAACCGAGGTGAGCGTGACAGTGGCTGATGAGAAGAAGGTCCAATTCGAACTGATGTTGCCCCACGAGATGGACACCGCGATGGCCGACTGCCCCACGGCCTTCGTCCCGCTCGGAACGCTTGAGTGGCACGGCGTCCAGAGCGCGCTCGGACTCGATGCCCTGAAAGCCCACGCCCTCTGCGTCCGCGCCGCGCGCAAGGATGGGGGCGTCGTGCTGCCTCCACTTTACGGTGGCGTCGGCGGCGTCGATCAGCCCCACACGGTCATCATGGAGAAAGAACCTACCTTCCACTCCACGCTCCTGCAGCCATGGCTCAGCATGCTGTGTCAGGAACTCAAGCGGCTGGGATTCCGCGCGATCATCATGGTCACGGGGCACTACGGCGCGTCCCAGCAGATGACCGTCCGTGAGACTGCCGTCCGCGAATCCCAGCGCCTCGGCATGCCCATCCTCGGCACGCCCGAGTACTGGCTCGGACTCGATGCCGGCTACATGGGTGATCACGGCGGCCCGTGGGAGACCTCGATTCTCATGGCCCTGATCCCTGAACTCGTCGCCCTCTCTCAACTCGAGGGCGATCCGCCGTTCCAGGGCGTCAGCGGAGACCCGAAAAGCGACAGCACGGTTGAGAAGGGCGAGCGCGTTTCGGAGGTCATGGCAGATCGCCTCGCCAAACTCGCCCGCAACATGCCCGCCTGGGATGACGCAACCCGCACGCGCTTCATCCGCGGCGAGCAGACCCTCGTGAGCTGGCAGCTTGAGACGGGCGCAGTCGCGAACAATGTCTGGGCCGCGTGGCAGGATCTGACGCCACTCATTCCCTACGCCCAACTCCTCGTCGAAGAGCGCTTCGACGAGATCATCAACCTGGTGCAGTCCCTTTAGACCCTTGTCCGCGTAGCGACGGGGCGGGAGCCCCGTCGACGCCGCCCGGGAGAACACCAAATGCTACCACTACTCGTCATCGCCTCACTCGCCCACGCCACGGGCCTCGTCGATCACGTCGACCTCGCCTCCGATCCACCCGTGGAATCCACCTGGCAATATGGCGACCGCGCGATGCCCGCCAGCGGCGTCGAGATCGCGCCCGGCGAATCGCTCGCCTTCGCCCTAACTCCCGAGACCGGTCGTCTGCTGACCCTCGAACTCCGCGAGTTCCGCACCGCCGGCGGCCAGTCGCCTGCCTATGTCGTCTCGGTCGATGACAAGGACGTCGCCTTCCGCTGCCGCCACTACGACGAGTCGGGCTTCAGCTCCGCCTTCATCGACCTCCCTGACGCCGACCGGCCGTTCACGGTCACCCTCCGAGACGTCGCGCCTCACGCGCTCTACCTCTCCGAGGCCTACCTCTACGAAGACATCGAGACCCACGCCAGCGAGGCGGGCCTCATGAAGCCGATGCGGCTCGGGCCAACGGTGCGCCAGTTCACCTCCGAACGTCTGCGCGAGATCGGCGCGATGGTCCCCGAAACCGACGAGATCGCCCCGCTCGCCGTCCAGGCCACCTTCGCCATCGCCCACTGGCCGCCCGAGGTCGTCCGGGAGCGCCTGCGGGAGACCATCCGCGCGTCCGCCGAATCAGGAGTGCCGGTCGAGCTTCACCTCAACACGTGGTGGGCGGGCACCCCGTCCGGCTCCGATGGCAATGGCGGCCGATGGACCGACCCCGAGTATCAACAGGTCACCTTCGATCCCGCGACCGGCCTCTTCGGGCTCTCGATCCCCAACCAGTGGAGCAGCGTCCCCTGGCTCACGACGCGTCACCCTCGCCTCAACGAGTACAAGGCCGGTTGCTTCCGCACGTTCGGCCAACTCATACGAGCCGAGTGGGATGCCTTCGACGCCCGCGAGAACGCCTTCCCCATCCACAGCCTCGTCCTGGACAACGAGATCACCTACTGGGGCGCCGGCAATCCGGGGATGTCCTCGACCCTCCAGGCCGACTTCAACCCCGCCGTTGTCGCCGCCGCCCTGGCCGAGGGCATCACGCTCGACCCCCGCGACGGCCTGACTGACGTTGAGATGCATTTCCTCCGCCACAGCCTCCGCCGCTACAACCGCGAGATGGCCGACGGTTTTCTCTCGGGTCTCGGCGACTGTCCGCTCGTGGATCGCGTCTACACCCACACGTTCATGCGCGGGTGGTGCTTTGACAACGCAGTTCAAGCCACCGAGGTTGGCGTCCTCGATGACGTCCGCATGGGCGGCGAGTGGGGCGAAATGTCCTCACATGGGCTGAGCATGCTGGACGTCCACCGCGAGCTCGGCGTGCCGGTCGATATCAACTGCGAACTCGGCCACGCGTCGACGGCCGCGAACCAGGCCAACCTCGCCTACGCCGCCGGATGCGACCACATCTCGCTCTTCAATCTCAGCGACGATGGCGTTCGCGCGACGGTCGACTCCATCGCCGACGGCTGGCAGTCATTCCCGCCCGAGCCCTGGCGCCCGAGCGTGTTCTTCGAGGATTTCGAGGACGGGAACTCCTGGGCGGCGCGCTTCGAGGGTGAGGGTACTGTGGCTCGCGGCATTGGTGAGAGAGGCGCGCTGTTCGGGGCCGAGGTCAACAAGTCCAGCTACGCCCGCCTCGGGCTGAGCGCGCAAGACGTCGTGGGGCAGCCGGCTTTCGACCGTCTATGCCTCAACACCGACGCCCGCGCGTTTCTCTATCAGCAAGTCTCTGAAGATTCCTACCTCGCCATCCGCGTCGGTCCTGATGCCGACTCACTCTCTGAGGTCGCTCGCTTCACCAACATGGCTGAGCGCCGCCGCGTTGATCTCACCGACGTCGTTCGGGGAGAAGCGGAGATCGTCATCGAGTTCGAGTTCCATCCGCTCGGGCTGCCCGGCTGGGTTGCGATCTTCGATTGCTCGCTCGAGGTCCCATGGTCGGAGGAGGCCCTGCTCAACTGCAACCGTAGCTACCGCGCCGATCGCTTGCGCGCGGAGAGCGCCCTCGTCTCTGCGCGAGCCGAGGCCACCTTTCCGCTCGTCCGCCGCCCGGTCGTCGCATACCCCTACGCGCCGCTGGCGCGTGATCGCGAGAAGGCCGGCGAGTCGCGCGGCGCGGTTGGCACTCATGTTGCCTTCGATCAATACGACGGAGGATTAATGTTTCTTATCGTAAGAGTGTCGTGTTTGTTATTTTTGTAGTTTTTCCTGTTTTGTTTT
>CAZKUN010000083.1:19652-33318 GCA_964555935.1 uncultured Armatimonadia bacterium
CCATACGACGGCGGCTTCATGAATCGTCGCGTACCCGTCGCGGCTGACTGCGAGATCACCCTCGACCAGAACGGTGTCATTGAGGCCGTCGCTGGCGGCGCAATCCTCGGCGGCGACGACCTCACCCTCACCATCCGCGCAGGCCAGGTGACTCACATTGCGGCCAGGCGCGGATCGGCCACGGGTCCGGTCGTCGTCTTCGAACCGGCAACGCCCTTCCGCCTGCCTCTGCTCCGCATTCCGGACGCCCCGGCGATGCGCATCGACAGCCGAATCGCCCCCAAGGGCCGCATCACCGACCGCAATCCCGCCTACTGCCCGCTCGTCGTCGGCGCGCGCGATTTCGAGCCCGGAGACGTCGTGGCCATCCGCTGGAACCCACGCACAATGCGCATCACGCTGGCGGAATTGCAGATGCCATGATCTCCCGATCCGCCGCCGCCGTCGCGCCCTCGGCAGGAATCCTCCTGCCCGCCCCTCAAACTCCCGAGTGAGGTGTCTCGCCATGATCCGGTCGCTCATCACCGCCCTGCTGCTCCCGCTAGCCATCCCCGCTCTCGCCGACGGTGAGGGCGTCGCGACCATCAGTCCCGGCCCCGAGGTGCTCGCCGGGATGACCGGCACGTGGGAGATCACCTACACGCCCGGACCAGAGGGCATCAGACCCGGCGGCGGACTGCGGTTGCCGCTCTCGGGCTTCCCGATCCGGCTGTTCTCCGCGCCTCAGAGCGACAATCCCGCCGGCCCCAACTACGTCACCGCCCGCTGCAGCAATCCCAACGTCGAACTCACCTGCAGAGCCGTCAGCGAACTCCGCCAAGGCTGGATGCAGGTCGAGGAGGTCCAAGTGCGCGTCGGCGAGCCCGGCCTGCCGGCCGATGAGGAGATCGTGGTCACCTATGGCGATACCTCCGGCGGCGGCCCGGGCGGCACAATCCGCGGCGCCGAGGGCGACGGCCTGCCGATACGCATGTCATCCGACACGGACGGCGACGGCGAGTATGCCCGCCTCGCCGAGTACCCGGGCCTCACGCTCATCGGCGCTTCCGCCGCCAAGCTCGCCGTGTGCGCGCCCAGCGAGGCCGTCGTCGGCGAGCCCGTCCTCGTCAGCGTCTCCGCCCGCGATGGACGCAATGCCGTCGCGACCCAGTCACTCCCCGAGGTGACCCTCGACGGTCCGACGCTGGCGAAGCCGGTGGAGATCACCTTCACCGAAGGCCAGCGCGCCGTCGCTCATGCCGAGGTCACGTTCCGTCGACGAGGCGTTCACCGCCTCACCGCTACCGCATCCGGAGAATCGGCCGGGTTGGTCTCCGTGCTCCCCGTCGAGTTCCTCAGTACCACGACGCCCGAGGCCGATTACGATCCCGAATTCCGCCCCGAGGTGACCAAGGTCGAGATCAGCGCCGTCGAAGCGCGCCAGGGCAGCACGATGCGCGTCGTCTCCCACTGGGTCAACAGCGGCACGGCCGCGCCCAAGCACGAGTACCGCATCATGTGCCATCTACAGCGGCGCCCAGCGGCCGGTCGCGCGCTCGCCAATTGGGATCACAATGTCCCCGTCCAGCCCGCCGCCTGGACGCCCGGCGTTGAGATCACCGCCACGCGCATCGGCTCGATCCTCCCCAGCGTCCCGGACGGCAAACACGCTCTCGTGCTCGGGCTCTATCACTCGCCCGAGCCCGGCGAGTGGGCCAAACCCGTCGCCTACGATATCTGCTGGGTCGAGGTCGGCCCGGACAGGCCGCTCATCTCCGATGTCGCGCCGGGCCGCTCTAACCCCATCGATGTGCTGGCCAAGCCCCGCGAGCGCAGGCTCCTCTGGGGCGACCTCCACTGCCACACGGAAAACTCCGGCGATGGCTCCGGCATGGTCGAGGCGCTCTACAACTACGCCCGCGACACCGCCCGGCTCGATTTCACCGCCTGCAGCGATCACGTCAGCCACAAGTACCCGAAGGATCAGTGGCTTCAGATCCAGCAACTCGCCGAGGGATTCAATGACCCCGGCAAGTTCGTCAGCATCCTCGGCTACGAGTGGTCCAACGGCTGGCATGGCGACAAGAACGTCTACTTCACCGGCGACTACGAGGCCATTCGCGTTCCCGAGAGCGGCGAGGCCGAAGACCTCTGGCCCATGCTGAAGGGCGTCGATTGCATCGTCATTCCTCACCACCCGGCCTACCCGGTCGGGCTGCGCGGGATGGACTGGGGCCGCATCGACGAGAGCCTCGTGCCCGCGGTCGAGATGTGCTCCGCGCACGGTCTCGCCGAGTACCTCGGCAACCCCCGGGCCTACGGCAAGAACAAGCCCATGGGGCCCTCGCTGCCGGGCGGTTTCGCCCAAGACGCCCTCGCCCGAGGCCTGCGAATCGGCTTCATCTGCTCGAGCGACGATCATTCCGCCCACGCCGGCAAGTCCGGGTTCCTCGCCGCCGTCTACGCCGATGAGTTCGATCGCTTCGGCATCATCAACGCCATCCGCGACCGCCGCTGCTACGGCTCAACCGGCGCCCGCATCCTCATCGACACGCGCGTCGACGGCCGCCCCATGGGCGAGGTCGTCCGCTGCGACGAGCCACCCGAGATCTCCGTCCGCATCCACGGTACGAATGAACTCCAGCTCGTGGAGCTGATCCACGATGGCGACGTCTGCTACGCGACGCAGCCCACGGGCGAGTCGTGCGAGTTCGACTACATGGCCACCGATCTCGTCGGCGAGGAGAGCTACTATTACGCCCGCGTGACCCAGACCGACGGCGAGATGGCCTGGTCATCTCCCACCTTCGTCCGCAACACGGGCCCGCTGCCCAAACTCACCGTCGGCGACGTCGTCGTTGGTGGCACCCCCGAAGCCGAGAAGACCACGCCCGTCTCCGTGACCATCGCCAATGAGGGCCGCCTGGCCTCCGCCCCCGCCACCGTCCGCCTCACGCTCGACGGCCCGGTTTCCACGCCCGTCGGCCGCGAGCGCATGCCCGCCAAGTCCGGCATCGGCGGGCTGATGATGACGCCCGGTCTGCAGGCGTGGCGCTGGCCGGTCGATGACACTTCGATCAACCTGTTCGTGCGCTGGGGCGGCAGTGACGGCGCGCGCGACTGCGCGGGCGAGATCCGCCTGCTCGAGGCGGCCGAGTACTACATGACGCCGTTCCACGTGGAGGCCGGCGACGAAGTCATCGACGAGGGCAACGGCCTGATCCGCTGGAGCACGAACGCCGAGGCCGGCGCCGGCGATGGGCTGAACATCTGGGTCCGCATCGACCCGAGGAAGAACACGCGCGCCCGCATCGACGCAACCCGCGCGGGCGAGCGCCGCCCCGCCGAGGCCTACACCCACCTCGGCAAGCTTACATCCCTCCCCTTCGACCTCCCGCTGGTCGACTACCGTCCCTCCCGTTGGATCGGCGAAGCCCCACTCCCCGCCCTCAAGCCCGACGAGGAGAAACAGTTGACCGTGGACTGGACGCCGACGGGTGCGGTTACGGGGGAGATGCTGTGTGACGTGTTGAGCGAGGAGGGGAAGCGGGCGGCAACGAGTCAGCAGCGCGAGCGTATGCTGGTCAGCGAGTAACGCCGCCGCACCAGGGACACCAAGCATGGACCAGCCTCCTCAAGGAAACGCCTTCTCGTTCGCAGACCAACTGGATGTGAGAATCCACCGTCGTCTGAAGCTTGTGGGCGAGGGCCCTGCGCAGTTCTTCAGGGACGCCTGTTACTTCATGTCTCTTGACGCCCCGCCGCCAACGGTCACCCACATCGTGGGGCATTTGCTGCGAGACACAGAATCAGCCATTCGTGCCGTACTGCTCCCAATCGACTGGACGCCCCCTGAGGAGGGGAAGCACAGGAAAGAGATCCTGGCCTCATTAGATGCACTGGATATTGACTCGGACCACCCCGTCGCAGTCGAGTGGCTCGATCTGCCGAGGAAGGAGAGCAGGTATCGCCTTCACGCCCGAGCGCACCGACGGCATCTTGGCGTTGCGCGTCCGTTGGACGATGACTTCCGTGTGTTCTGGCACCTGATTCGCGAGTTGCTTGACCACCTGCTGGACCGATATGAGGCCCGATACGCGGCGTACGAGAAGCGCTTGCTGGACCTCGTGGCAGTGGAGCACCCCGACAAGGGGCACATCGCCATCCTCAGACAGAGCGCGCCAAACAGCGACCGCGCGCTTGGACAGTTCTACGCAGCCCTCACGAACCCGAAGTGGTTGCCCCTGCTGCGCAAGCACGGGATCTTCGATGGGCCCTACGAGGGCGAGGTCGACCCCGAGAGTGGTGACCGCCGTTGCCCCGCTTGGCCTCCATCAGCTTGCCTCCCCAACATGGCAGGACACAGCGATGAGACGGCCAACCGGGTGGTCGAGATCGCGCTGGGCCTCAAGAAGACTGGCAACATGTGGGTGCAGAATGATGCGGTGAAGGCCGTCATCGAGATCGAGAACGCCAGCATTGCCGCGAGACTCGTGCCGTGCATCTGCGAGTGGCTGGAGAAACCGCACTTCTACATCACCCATCCCGCAGAGGAATTGGCCGTCCGGCTTGCGGCCGCACGGCAGGAGGACGCTGCGCTGGAGTTGGCGCGCGCACTGCTGCACGTGGAGATCCCAGAGGAATTGAGGGGCGAAGGGCTCAGACTCGGCCGCCAGCCGGCGTCGCGCCTCGAGGGAACGGACTACATCCGTGTGGCGGAGCGGTTGACGGCTGATCTGTCCCCACACGCACCTCTGCGCACGCTGGTTCTCTTGTGTGACCTGCTGGAGGTCGCGGCTGAGGTGGCCTACGGTCGGCCCCCGTCTGGCGACCGCCGCGACAACTCACACTACTGGCGCCGAGCGATCGAGAACCACGAACAGAACGGGCTGGCCCGGCTCGCCGACGGCCTCGTGTATGGTGCACGCAGCGTTCTGGAGCTCCTTGCCACCGAGGACTCGACCCGCGTCCCGGAACTCATCGAGTCACTTGAGGCGCGGCCTTGGCGAATCTTCGACCGCCTCGCACTGCACGCCCTGCGTCTATTCCCGACACACGCGGGGCACTTGATCGCCGAGCGCCTGATGGACCCCGACCTCTTCGACGACACCGACGCCTGGCACGAGTATGCGCTCCTACTGAGGGATGGCTTCATGCTGCTGTCGGACGACCAAAGGGCCGCCCTGGTAGAGCGGGCGCGACACACGTACTCAGCGGACGCCGTCCTGGAGGAGGGGGACGACCCAGAGACAGGCCGACCATACACGACGCGGAAGGCGGAGCACATAGCCGACTATCGGGCCTTGAGGCGCCTGGCCCCCGCAAGACAACACGTACCTGCGTCCCTGCAAGCCCGTTTCGTTGAGGTGGAGGCCGAGTCCGGCCCCGTCGAACACCCGGAGTTCAGATCATACATCACCTCGTCATCTGGTTGGCCTACTCCGGTCACGGCTGACGAACTGCGTGAGATGACCGATGCGCAGATCATAGAGGCCCTGCGCACTCCGCTCGCGAGGGTATCCCATAGGTCGCCAGCCCCCCAAGGGCTTGCGCGCCAGTTGCAGACATGCGTTGAGGAGGACCCCGCCCGGTTCGCGGAATTGGCCGCCGATTTCGTGGAGATGGACCCCACTTATGTCCGCGGCCTCGTCCTCGGGCTGAGCGATGCCGTTACGAACGAGAACCACTTCCCATGGGAGCCGGTGCTGAGCCTGTGTCGCTGGACTCTCGACCAACCCCGGAAGCTCAGCAACCGGACGTGGCCGGACGGCGACCAAGACCACGGTTGGGTACAGACCTGGCGTTGGATCGGCGACCTCCTCTGCAAGGCCCTGCAGAAGCACGACGACGGCATCCCGTACTCGTGCCGCGACGCCGTGATCGAGGTGATTGGAGTATTGGTCCGGGACCCCGACCCCAGCCCGGACGAACAGGGCGAGGACGACGGTGCCCTGTCGCATGCGATGGATGCCCTCAACTCGGTCCGGGGAAGCGCTCTCCACGCACTCATCCACTACGCGCTATGGCTCAACGGGCACATGGTGCGAGAACTCGAGCTGCCCGAGGATGCGACGGTTGGCTTCGCCCGGATGCCCGAGGTAGTGACAATTCTCGACGAGCGACTCGACAAGGACGAGTCCCTGGCGATACGGTCGGTGTACGGCCAGTGGTTACCGTGGCTGCGCCTGCTTGACGCGGAGTGGACAACGGCGAACTTGCCGCGGATCCTCCCGCCAGGAGAAGACGAGCATCCGCTCTGGGAAGTCGCATGGCACACCTATATCGGGTGGTGTCGTGCCTACGATGAGATGCTTGAGTTCCTCGAAGGCGAGTACCGGCGGGCGCTCACGAGGCTCGATGCAGACGCGCCGGAGAGTCCCGGTCGCGAACACCCCGACGTCCGTTTGGCCGAGCATCTGCATATGTTCTACCTGCGTGGCAAGCTCGAGATCGGGGAGTCGTCCGGGCTACTGAGTGAGTTCTACGCTGCCGCCGCACCTTGGCTTAGGGCCAGGGCCCTGGAGCGAATGGGATGGTGGATGCAGGATGACGATCCGCCCAGCCAAGTTGCTGTCGGCCGCGCCATCGATCTCTGGGAGTGGCGAGCCGCACAGGCGACCGAGAACCGCGAACTGGAGGAGTTGGCCGCATTCAACGCCTGGCTGCCGGCATCCGTGTTCGACGCTGAGTGGGCTCTGAAACACATGCGCAGCACGCTGCGATTGGGCGCGCCAATCGACCACGCATGGATCATCACCCGGGACCTGGCGGGACATGCGGCTGAGCAACCAGTCTTGGCGTTCGAGTGCCTGGAGCTGGTGCTTGAGCGGATGGAGGACGCGCCTCACCTGCATCTCTCAGACAGCGACGTCCAGCAGGTGATCTCATCAGCACTCGACTGCAGTGACCAAGGGACAAGGCGCCGGGCCAAGGAATTGGCTAACCGCTTGGTGGCGCGAGGCTGGGCGAACTTCACCGAACTCGCTCAGCACGACAGCGATCCGCAGTAGACCTCACGGAGGCCTTCAGACCATGCCCGAAGACAACACCGACCATCGCGACGCGCCCGTATTCGTTCAGACCGCCTGGGAGGTAACCGCCGAGGACACCTGGGAGCAAGTCGGCGAGGACGAGGCGAAGCTCGCCTATGAGATGACGCTCCGCAATGAGCTGTCCGGCGGAACGCCCATCGTCCGCCAGTTCGAAGAGGACTTCCGCGAGTACCATGACACCACGTTCTGCCTGACAACCTGCAACGGAAGCTCCGCGCTTTACTCCGCCTACTTCGGCCTCGGCGTCGGGCCGGGCGATGAGGTCATCTGCCCATCGTATACCTGGATCTGCACCATTGGCCCCGCCCTGCTGCTCGACGCGCGGCCGGTCTTCTGCGAGGTCGATCCGCGCACGCTCGTCATGGACGCCGACGATGTCGAGAAGCGCATCACCGAGCGCACCGCGGCAATCGTCCCGGTTCACCTCTGGGGCAGCGTCTGCGACATGGACGCGATCATGGAGGTCGGCCGCAAGCACAACATCCCCGTCATCGAGGACTGCTCCCACTCCCACGGCGCGGAGTACAAGGGCAAGAAAGTCGGCTCCATCGGCGACGCGGGTTGCTTCAGCATGCAGGGCAGCAAGGCCCTCAGCTCCGGCGAGGGCGGCGTCCTCATCACCAACGATGAGGAATGCTTCAACCGCGCCTGCCTCATCGGCCAGGCCAACCGCTGGGGGCTCGATCTCCCCGGCGACCGCTACCAGAACCTCCAGCCCCTCGGCCTTGGCATGAAGCTCCGCAGCCATCCGCTGGGCATCGGCATCGCCGGGGTCCAGTTCAAGAAACTCGACGACCTCAACGCCTCCCGCGGCGGCTTCATCGAAGAGGTCGAGGCGGGCATCGCCGACATCCCGTGCCTCGAGCCGTTGCACGTCTACGAGGGCGCCAAGCGCGGCGGCTACTACGCCTTCCCGCTGATCTACAGCCCCGACAAGAACGGTGGCGTCTCTCCCACCGACTTCCTGAAGAATTGCGAAGAGTCCGGCCTCAAATGCGGCGACGGCTGGTATCCATTGCTGCACGAATTGCCGCTCTTCCGCGATGGCTTCGATGTCTTCACGCGCAACCGAGGTCCCCTCGGCGAGGGCTACCCGGGCTACAAGACGGGCGATCTCCCCATCACCGAGGACGTCCGCTCGCGCCTCGTCTTTCCGCCCGTGCTGACCGAACCGAAAGCCGGCAGCGCCCAAGCCTACATCGCCGCCCTCAAGCGCGCGACAGGGACCGAATAGGGGGCAGTGAGTTGAAGACACAGTGGGGGCCGCTTGATCGAGGCGAGAAGCCAGAGACCGCGGCCGATAGGCTTGCGGAGAGCACCCGTGAGCTGAAGTCCATTCTGGACTGGCGCGCCTGGACCGATGACGAGGCGCTTCAAGTCCTGTTCTGGATCGAGGCCAACGACCACCCGGCGACAGCCGAGGCGGTCCTGGTCGAACACGCCCGCCTGGAGAAAGACGTCGAGTGTCTGCGCGAGGCGCTGGACAGGCTTAGATCGGACCCGGAGACGCTTGAGGACGCCAGCGACACGCGCGCCCTCCTGGAGGACGCCGAGCAACGCTTCGAGCACCACCGGGCGATCTACTACGAATACGAGCCGCTGTTCCCGCACATCCTGTCGTCGTAGGACAGGCGTCTCGCCTGTCGCCGTCGGAGGGGCGCGTCGCCGTCCCCCAGGGAGCCAACCCGTGCGCCATCTCAGCCTCGCGCTAATCGCATTCGCAGCCATCGCTCACGCCCAACCCGAGCCCACTCACGAGGGCAAGCCCCTCTCCGAGTGGGTCGAGCTGATGAACCAGAACCCCGGCAACCACATCGCGGTTCGCGCCCTCGGTGAGATTGGCGAGCCCGCCCTCCCACACCTCATCGCGGCCATGCGCTCGCACCCAGATGGCGCGATCCGCTTCCTGACCCAGGTCGCCCTCGCGAAGATCGGTGAGCCCGCCCTGCCCGAGCTCGACCGCATCATGGAGGACGGCGATTCTACCGCGCGCATTCAGGCCATCCTGGCCTTCGAGAAGATCCTCGGCGAGCGCGCGATTCCCCGCCTCGAAGCGGCAACTCAGGACCAGGATCAGTCTGTCCAGACACGAGCGCATGGTGCCATGATCCGCGTCGGGCATCCACGCGAGCAGCACGTCGCCGCGATGGTTGAGCTGCTGTCGAGCGCCAACGTGGGCACCCAGTGGATCACCGCCGAATCCCTTGGATGGTGTGGCGCGGACGCGGCCGGCGCGGAAGACGCCCTCTACGAGGTCACTCAGCGCTCCCCCGGAGGCGTCGCCGACCGCGCCTGGCAAGCGCTGGAAGATATCGGCACGGAGGCAGCCATGTCATACGTTCACAAGCGATGGGCTGAGAGCCTCGACAACCCCGACACTCCGCGAAGCGACAGCCTCAGGGGTCTGATCGCCCTCGGCAAGTCCGGGGAGTCTGCCGCCGGCGCGCTGCCTAAGCTTCGTGAGGTCGCCGACGACACCGATCGCGACATCCTCATCCGCGGCTATGCCGCCTGGGCGGCGGATCAGATCGATCCCTACACCGGCGAACCACGCGTCTTCCACGTCGCGCAGAACCACCCCAATGCCCGCGATGGTAACCCAGGCACCGAAGACGAGCCATGGCTCACCATTCAGAAAGCCGCCGGAACGCTCAACGCCGGCGACACCGTGCTCATCCACGATGGCCTCTACCGCGAGGAGGTCCGGCCGTTCTGTGGGGGCGCGGGTCCGGACCGCATGATCACTTACGCCGCGGCCCCCGGCGAGTCGCCCGTCATAGCGGGCTCGGACGTGTGGGACGCCGAGTGGACCGGCGAGGAGCACCACATCTGGTGGGCCCCCTATGAGCGCCACGCGTGGGACCGCCCCGAAGAGTGGCCCACCCCCAAAGAGGGTCCCATGCACCGGGCCGAACAGGTCTTCGTCAACGGCGATCTCATGACGCACGTCGCCACTCTCGACGAACTCCGCGCCACGCCTGAGAGCATGTTCACGGATGACGAGCAGGGGCGTCTCTATCTCCACATCCCCCTCGACGCGCCTCACGCGGATCTCCTGATCGAGCGCTCCATGCGCCAGCAGGTCTTCGCTCCCGCCGCGCGTGGCCTCGGCTACATCCGCGTCCAAGGCCTCGCGATGCGCCACGCCGCCGCGCCCGAATCCAATGGCTCCAACTGGGGCGTCATCGCCCATCGCGCGATGCTTAGCGTCCGCGCGGGCCACCACTGGGTCATCGAGGATAACTCTCTCGAGTGGGGCAACGCGCAAGGCCTCGACGTCGGCGGCGAGGGCTTCGGCGAAATCAACACGGACGAACCGCGGCTCAGCGACGAGATGGGCCATCACATTGCGCGCCGCAACACGGTCAGCTACCACGGCGTCGCGGGGATCGTCGGCTGGGCGGGCGGCACGGCTGAGCTGCTGCTTGAGGACAATGTCACCAACTACAACTGCCAGAAGGGCAACTTCTGGCAGTACGAAGCCGCCGGGGTCAAGCTCCACAACGCCAAGGACTGCACCATCCGCCGGCACCGTGCCCATGGCAACCACGCCTTCGGCATCTGGCTTGACCACCGGTGCGTGGGCAACCGGATCACCCAATGCATCCTCACCGAGAACATGGCCTCGGGCGTCTTCCACGAGGTCAGCGCCGGCCCGATCTTGATCGACAACAACGTCATCATCGGCACCACCAACGCGAACGCAGGTGGCTGGGGCGACGGCGTCTATTCCCACGACGGCAACCACGCCATCGTCGCCAATAACTTCATCTACGGTTGCGAGGGCTTCGGTGTCCGCTTCCGAAACCTCTTCAGCCGCGTCGACGGCGGCAAGCCGACCACCACCAACCACAACCGCGTCTTCAACAACTTCATCGTCGATTGCGGCGACATGCCTGTCAGCCTCAACCCCGAGGTCGCGAACGCCGAGGACAACCACTCCGACCACAACATCATCTGGTCGGGGGGGCGCCCCATCACCATGCAGCTTGAGGATTCCGGCTCCGGCATCAAGTGGCAGGAGACACAGATCGGCCAGGCCCTTGCCAAGACGGGCGGCGGCAATCTTACCATCCCGCTCAAGCTCTGGCGCGAGACCGTCGGCCACGATGTTGAGAGCGTCCTCGCGCCCGCGAGCATCATGTTCGGCGGCCAGAACGCCGAGCAGATCCTCGCGACTCTCCGGTCAATCTGGCCAGCCGACGCCCCCGCCCTCGAGGCCGGTTACGCCGACATGCAGCCTCGCCCCGCCGCCGACATAGTCGGCCAACTCGTCCCCCAGCTCTCGGGCAAGTCACCCACCCACGAGATCCGTCTCGGCCCCGACTTCGGCCTCACCCTCTGGGAGCCCGGCGGGGCCTCGCGTGGCAACAGGGCACCCGCCCCGTTGCATGCCGTCGAACTCCGCTGGCTCGAATCCTCCGCCGAGGTCCAGTCACTCTCCGATCCCGTCCTCGCCAACGCGCCTCTCCGCCCGGCCACCGACGTCCTCGAGATCGCGTCGGGCGACAGCCTCACGCTCGAGGCCGACGCGGGCCTTCGCGTCGTCATCGCCGGCCTGCCCACCGAGGTCACCGGCGACAAGATCACCACTACCGTCCCTGCCGACACTCCGCCCGGCGACTATGGCATCGTCACCACCATGGGCGAGCATTGGCAGTGGGCGCCCATCCGCGTGACGACGCCGCTTGCCATAGTCCGCATCGCGCCGGCCCGGATACCAGGAGCCGATCGGAGCCTGCCCGCTGAGGAGAGATTCGGTGTCGCGGTCACGGTCGCGAACCACCGCAGCACGGGCCTGGACGCGGAGTTCTTCGCTGCGGACCATGACGTCCTCGCCACGCCCGTCGAGGCGCGGCTTGCCGCCCAAGCAAAGACAACCGTTGTGATCCCGCTCTACCTGAACGGCGTCGTGTCTGCAAGCATCGGCTTGCGGGCCGGGGGAGTGGAACTCGCTGAGAAGAGGGACGTGAGCTTCGCCCGAGCAGTGAGGTCGGACCGACCAACCAGCAGCACCGGCTCGCGGCAGCGCTTGCCGAGCCCCGGCGGCGCCTTCCCCGAGGGCGCCGAGGCCTTCGCCCTCTTCCAGGGCGGGCTGAGCGCCAACTGGCAAGCTGCCTACGACGGCGACGCCCTTCACCTCCGCGTCAGCGTCCAGGACTCAGACCATCGCCAGACCAAGGGGATCGACGAACTCTGGCAGCAGGACTCGGTCCAGCTTCTTCTCCGCGCCAACGCCGAGACCGCTCCGCTCGAACTCGACCTCGCGCTGCCGTCCTCGGGAGGAGAAGCCGTCGCCTTCCGCCGGCAGTCACCCAACGAGGCCCAGCACCCGCTCGGCGCCGCAACCGACTTCGCCTTCTCGGTCACGCGCGCAGACCCGTCGACCTCCTACGAGGCATCCATTCCCTGGAGCATGGTCGGCCTCGATGCCCCGCCTGACAGCATCCTGCTCAGCCTGCTCGTCAACAACGACAACGGTCGGGGGCGACACGGTCTGCAGTGGTTCTTCGGCATCCACACCCACCGCGGCGACATCGACCGCATGGGTACGCTATGGCTGGACTAGACCGCCGTCATCCGTCTGGAGGGGCCGAACGCGAGGTCGAAGACCGAAGTATCCGGCCCGCCGGCCTACGCAACCTACTCTCCGCGTCGGACGTAAACGCACCATGAGCCTCAGCTTCTTCCTGCGCGGCATCCTCATAGGCCTCGCCATCGCGGCCCCCGTCGGGCCGATCAACGTGCTGTGCATCCGCCGCACGCTCGCCGACGGCCGCGCGATCGGATTCATCTCCGGCCTCGGCGCCGCAGTTGCCGACGGCACCTACGGGGGCGTGGCCGCCTTCGGCCTGACCGCCGTCTCGGGCGTCCTCGTGAGCGGCCAGACCTGGATGCGCGTCATTGGCGGCGGCTTCCTGCTCTATCTGGGTGTCCGCACGTTCATCGCCAAGCCGGCGGAGCCGTCTGAAGCCAGCCGCTCCACTCGCCTAATCGGCGCCTTTGCGTCAACCTACGTCCTCACGCTCACCAACCCCCTGACCATCCTCTTCTTCGCCGCCATCTTCGCTGGTTTGGGCATCGCCGCCAGCGACGGCAGCTACGCGTCGGCCGGCAGCCTCACCGCCGGCGTCTTCCTCGGATCGACCATCTGGTGGGTCTTACTCACCACCATTGTCGGGTCTGTCCGCGAGCGCTTCACGCCAAATGTCATGGTCTGGGTGAATCGCGCATCCGGATGCCTCATCGGCGGCTTCGGCGTCGCCGCGTTCGTCAGTCTTCTCATCTGAGCGAGGTCTCCGCGGATCGAGCGATGAACTCCTCGCCGTCCAAGGAACCCATATCCCCCCAGGTGATGCGCATGTCCGACCGTCTCATTCAGTGGACCCACATGACTCCCGACGATCTCGACGCAGCCATCGAGCATATGCCGGTGGCGCTCGTGCCTTGCGGATCGCTCGAATGGCACGGCCCGCACCTCGGCACGGGCTGCGATTCCCTCCGAGGCCACGCGCTCTGCACGGGCGTGGCCGAGCGACTCGACGGCGGCGTCGTGCTCCCGCCGATATACATCACGGCCCCCGGCTTCTGCAACTGGCGCGGCAGCATGTTCTTCACGCCGGCGCTCGTCAAGC
>CAZKUN010000084.1:0-9362 GCA_964555935.1 uncultured Armatimonadia bacterium
AGAACAGCCAGATACTAACACTGAACCTGGACTCGCTTTAGGGGGTAAGGCCAGGTGGGCAGACGGAACGTCTGGCAGACATCATGGGTGACGTGAAGAAATGGACCGCCCGATACATCAACAAGGTGCTGTGCCGCCGTGGGCGGTTCTGGCGAGACGAGAGCTTCGACCGCATGTTGCGCAGCGAAGCTGAGTACCAGGAGTGGGCCCAGTACATCCTGAACAACGCGCGCGTGGCCGGCCTCATCGAAGATCCTCTGGATTGGCCCTGGTGGGGCAGGGGGTCCGGGACCTAGACTGTCCACCCCTTTGCCTCACCGTGCCTGCGGGTCTCCCGACCCGCTTCGTGTCTTTGGTGTTCGCACGCGAGGCTACGGGGCGGATGGACGGATTACGAAGCGGGTTGGGTCAGAGCTGCACCATGAAGGACTCCACGCAGGCGGCGGCGGATCATCACGACTGACACCAAATCAGGGAGCGCACTCAGATGACCAACCGACGCAGGTGGACGCAGCAGGCGTGGATACTGCTAGGCGCGGTCGACATCGCGACCGAGCGGAAGCAAGCCGAGGAGGAGGGGAGAGACCTCTCCAGCGTGGAGGCGGAGTTCGACGCGGTGCAACAGCTTGAGTTGAATAGCGAGGCCGATTGGCAGCGCGCCGAGGCGCTTCTGGATGCGGTGCAAGAGCTGCCCCTGGTGGATGGGTATGCGTATGAGGAGCCGTCGGATCTGAAAGGCATAAAGGCGGCACGGCCGCGGGCAGGAATGCCCGCGCCACGGGACGGCGCGCTGTCGCCGGCGGAGCTGCGGGACAAGGCGCTCGGCGCGTGGCAGGGGCGGGCGAGTGGATGCCTGCTCGGCAAGCCCGTCGAGGGGCGGCGAAGCTGGGGCATTCGGAAGTATCTGGAGTCGCAAGGTCGCTGGCCGCTTGACCGGTATTTCTCGAATAACGTCGATCCGGCAGTTGCTCAGGAGTGCGGTTTCGACATCCGCCGGGATGGGCTGTATGAGGAGGGCATCACCTGCATGCCCGAGGACGATGACACGAATTATACCGCCACCGGGCTCGCGCTCGTGAAGCAGTCGGGCAAGAGTTTTCGGCCCGAGCACGCCGCGGGGCTCTGGCTGACCAACATCCCCTACATCCACGTCTGCACGGCCGAGCGGATCGCCTACAAGAACCTCGCGAGCGGAATCGGACCGCCCGAATCGGCAAGCCACCGCAACCCGTATCGCGAGTGGATCGGCGCGCAAATCCGCGCGGATTTCTTCGGCTACGTCTGCCCGGGCGACCCCGAGCTGGCGGCGGAGTTGGCCTGGCGCGACGCGTGCATCAGCCACGTGAAGAACGGAATCTATGGCGAGATGTGGGTGGCGGCGATGCTGGCGGCGGCGTATGTGTGCGACGATGTGAAGACGGTGATCCGCGCGGGGCTCGGGCAGATCCCGGCGAAGTGTCGCCTGACCGAGAACATCGAGACGATCATCGCGCTTCGCGAATCGGGCGCGAGTTTCGATGAGGCGATCGCCGACGTGCGGACGCGATGGAACGAGGACAGCGCGCACGATTGGTGCCACACGATCAGCAACGCCGAAGTTTGCGCGGTGTCGCTGCTGTGGGGCGACCTGGACTTCGAGAAGTCGATCTGCATGAGCGTCATGCCGGGGTTCGATACGGACTGCAACGGCGCGACGGTCGGGAGCGTGGTCGGCCTGATGCTCGGCGCGGAGAAGCTGCCCGCCAAGTGGATCGACCCGATGAACGACACGCTCATCACCGGCGTCGCGGGGTACCATAGGGTATCGCTGACGCAGATGGCGGACGAGACGGTGGAGTTGATAGGGTAGGGGAGATCGCACGCGACGTCGTGGAAACTCGACTGAGTTTCCCTGTTGGAACCCCTCCTACAACGGCCGTCACTGTAGGAGGGGTTTCAACCCCGACGTCGTTCATAGCCCCGCACGACGATCGTCTCGGTCGTCGATGCTTACGGCGCGAAGGAGGCTCTCATGCTGATGCTGCAAGTTGCGTTCCCGTTGGCGGTGGCCGCGCAGAGCAGTCCTCACGTGATTCTCGACGAGACGAGGCAGCTCTTTCTCGATGACTGGCTGATCGAGTCGAAGAGCAACGTGACGCGCCGCATCCACGAGGCCCGGAAATCCCCTGACAACCCCGTGCTCTGGCCGAGCGAGGAGTGGGAGGGGAAGGTCGCGGTGGTCTACGGCTCGGTGATTCGCGACGGGCGCAAGTGGAAGATGTGGTACCACGGCGGAGGCGGCGTCAGCTACGCCGAGAGCGACGACGGTATCGCCTGGGAGAAGCCGAAGCTGGACGTGGTCACGATCGACGGACAGAAGACGAACGTCATCGTTCAGCGCGGCGCCGATGAGGGCCAGCCGGGCGCGCTGCCGTGGTTCTACGAGGTCTTCGGCGTCCACAAGGATGACGATCCGGACGCCCCTTACAAGCTGGGCTACCTCAGCATCCAACGCGACTACACGGGTCCCGGCGGCGACCCCTTCCACGGCGGTCAGCGGCGGGGCTTGGGAGTGGCGTCCAGCGCCGACGGCATCCACTTCGACTCGGTCGAGCCATGGGCCACCGAGGCGATCGTCGATGGCGCGACGCACTGGATGTTCGATCCCATCCGCCGCAAATACATTCTGTACGGTCGGACGAAGCACATCTCCGATGAGATCCGCGCGGCGTGGGGCGACCACGAGTGGTTCGGCAAACACTGGGGCCGGGCGGTCGCGCGGGTGGAGTCGGATGACTTCATCACGTGGGACAATTCCGACCCTCTGAAGGCGCCGGTGGTGATGGCCGCCGATCCGAGCGACCAGCCGTGTGATGAGATCTACTCGATGCTCGTGTTCCCGTATGAGAGCGTCTACATCGGCCTCGTGCAGATGTTCCACAACCACCCCGATTCGTCGTTGCTCGATGTCCAGCTCGCGGTGAGCCGAGACACCGTCAACTTCGAGCGCGTCGGGAATCGCGCGACGTTCCTCCCCGTGGGCGGCGTGGGCGAGTGGGATCGATACAACAACTCGCTCGCCAACAACCCGCCGATCGAGGTGGGGGAGGAGTTGCGTTTCTACTATGGCGGGCGGACCTACCGGCACGGTCCGTACGATGGTCCCGACACGGGTGAGCCCGGTGGCGGCATCGGCTTCGCAACGATTCAGAAGGACCGGTTCGTCTCGCTGGAGGCGTCGTTTGACGGCGGGGAGATCGTCACCCGCCCGATGGTGCTGGATGGCACTGAACTCCACCTCAACGCGACGAGTGATTTCGGTGAGATCTCGGTGGAGGCGCTGGACACCGATGGCAACGTCATCGCTCGCTCAGAGCCGATCCGTGAGGATAGCCTCGACATCACGGTACCATGGGACGGTGACGGGCCGCTCGGGTCGGATGAGCCGGTAAGACTGCGCATCAAGCTCACAAACGCGCGGATGTATGCGGTGTGGTGTGCGACGAAGTAAGTTGATCCATGCAGCACTCCCCAGCCCCTTCCGGCGTTCTCACTAGAAGTGGGTTCAAGACCCCAACAGCTGGTCCCGTCGGATTCGGCGCTGCGTTCCCACTGTAGGAGGGGTTTTAACCCCGACGCCGTGTCCGCTGCCGATGCGAACGACATGTCGGGGTTAAAACCCCTCCGACAGACGACTCACAGGAGATCCGACCTACGGGGGCTTAGGACCAGCTATGGAATTACAGGAGGTACCATCATGACACGTCTACAGTATCTCGGAGCATTGGCGGTATTAGGCGTGGCTGGACTCGTGGGCGGTATGATCGGGGGGCGGTCGACGGGTCATCCCGCTTACGGGCAGGAGATCGCGCCGGGGATGCCCGTGCCCGAGGAGATCGCGCCCGAGGCGCCCATGCCCGAAGAAATCGCGCCCGTGGTGCCCGTGCCCGAGTTTGTCGAGGCGAAGGCGTTCCACGTGGTCGACGATGAGGGCGACCTCCGCGTCCGGATCCAGGTCGATGATGATGATCAGCCGAGCGTCGTGCTTTGGGATGCCGAGAATCGCAAGCGCGCGGAGTTCGCGCTCTACGGCGAGGGCATGCCGGCGGCCCAATTCCTCGACGACGCCGGCAACGTGCGCCTCGCGCTGAGGGTCGCAGACGATGGTCGGCCGGATGTCTCGTTGCGTGACGAGGAGGGCTCGGTTCGCGCGCAACTACAACTCAGCGATGACGGTCGTCCGGGGATCTATCTGATGGATGGCGCCGACACTCTGAGGGCCAGGCTGAACCTGGATCCGAACGGCCGTCCGGGACTGGTGCTCCAGGGCGACGCGGGCATCAACCGTATCCAGATGGACCTGGACTCGGACAGCCACCCGCTGATGCTGTTCGCTGATGCGAGTGGCACGGACCGCGTTAGCCTCTCTCTCGAGGACACCGGGCGTCCGCGGCTCATGATGTTCGACGGGGACGGCACGGTTCGGACGGATCAGTCGATCGAGGAAGACGGCGACGTGGGGATCGCGCTGCTCGCCGATGACGAAACGGTGCGCGTTGAGCTCGCCGTGGACAGCGATGGTGGCGGGTACATGGAGATCCAGGATCCGTTCGGGAACACCGTCTGGAGCGCGGAGTAGCGCCGTAAGACAGAGCCTCCGTGCAGGAGCGGTCTTGGGTAGTGCCCATCCGGGCTGACTATGTCGTGGAAACTCGCTGAGTTTCCCTGCTGAACCCGCTCCTACACGGAGGGTCTTACGGCTGTGAGGCAAGCCCGTCGTGTAGGAGCTGCTTTAGCTGCGACGCGGCCTCGACACAGCAGATAGCTGGCATCGAGGCCGCGTGAGGGCGTCTGAAATCCGTCGCGTCGAGTGTCTCCGGACTGTGCTACCGGATGATCCTCGGCGTCAGTATGATCAGCAACTCCCTCCGCTCGTTCGCGTAGTTCACTTGCGCGAACAGTCGGCTCACGATCGGAATGTCTTTCAGCACGGTGATGTGTCCGCCCGGCTTCAGATCCACGCGACCGTTGTTGTTGATGACGCTCCAATTGATGAGCCCAGCCGGGGTCATGAGCGGGGTGTTCTGCTTGTTGCGCACGGTCGCAAACAGATCAGCCTCCTCGTTATTGAAGAGGCGCAAGTTGAGCGGAAACGGGGTGATGGACGCGGCCTCGCCACCCGTGGCAATGAGTATGTCGTTGTTGACGCGCGGTCGGATCGTGACCGGCACGTGCAACTCGTTGACGACGTTCCCCAGCAGGTCCGGCTGGTCGTATGACTTCGCCTCGAGGACGAAGTCGCCGGCGGGTAGGTTGCCGAAGTTGAGATTCGTGTTGGGGAAGTTCATCCACTCAAAGCCCAACTCGCGAAGACCCGTCTGAGCCAGCTCGACGATCCGGCACTCGATCGAGATTTGGTGAGCGCCCACGGGTCTCACCGCGATTTCGTCGCTCCACTGCACTTGCACGCTGGCCGGGCCCTCGGCTGCCAGCCGCTGCCCGTTGCTGCCGCCACATCCCGCAAGGACTGCAAACGTCACCAACGCCACCAATACCATCGGCATCTTGCATGCGCGCATTATCGCGTCCCCCATTTTACGTGCGCTGTCGCTGTTAATCTCAGAACACCCTGGCCACGGTAGAACGCCTCCGTGGAAACGCCCCAATGCAGGCCAATCGGGCGGCCGACGCCAATATGGTATCTGTATCGACGTCGGCGGATGCGCGAGGTGATCGCCATGGACCCGAGAGACCGCGAACCCGTACGCACGACCATCGTGGGCGGGCAACCCGAGGTGCGCACGAAATCATCGCTGCCGATCCCGGACGGGATTGAGCAAGCCATCGAGCGGGCGGCGGCGGATGATGGCTTCCACGCCCGTCTGCTTGACGGTCGAGCTGATGCCGCGCGTGAAGCCGGCATCGAGCTGAGCGCCAGCGAAGCGTTGCTGCTCTCATCGGTGAGCGAGGCGCAACTCAACGACCTCATCGACCAGGCCGCGCCCCCAACGCCCCGTCGGCATTTCCTGCAGACGGCCGTGGGTTGGATGGGCGCGCTGCTCGGCGGAGCGGCCCTGACCTCTGGCTGCAAGCGCAAGAAGAAGAGAAAGAAGACGCCGCCCACGCCAACGCGCGGGATTGAGCCGGATATCCCGGCGCCAATACATGAGGAACCCGCCGAGCCCGAGACTCCCAAGCCTCAGCCGACGCGTGGCATACGACCGGATGTTCCGGAACCAATCAGCAAGGGCTCGCGGCCGGATGTGCCGGAGGATGACCCGTAGGAGGGGTTTTAGCCGCGACCCTCGTGCCGTCCGTGCCTGCGGGTCTCCTGACCCGCTTCGTTATCCGTACGGATCACGCAACGGAGCGGGTCAGGAGACCCGCAGGCACGGGAACGGAACGCATAGCGATCGCGTCGGGGTTAAAACCCCTCCTACAGTCACTGCGAGGAGCAACGAGAATGACTAAACACGATCGCCCGCTGAAGTACGCTGCCGGTCCAGGCGGCATCGAGCAACTGGTGGCGCTTGCGGCGCATGATCCGAAGTTCCGCGAGAGGCTGTTCGCGGATCGGCTCAAGGCCGCGAAGAAAGCGCGCGTGCGGCTGACTGAGAGCGAGCAGATGCTCCTGGGCGCCATTCCGGATGAGCAACTTGCCACGACGATCGACAACGCCACGCCCGCGCGACCGGCGCGGAGAGGATTCCTGCAGGTGGCGGCGGGGCTAGTCGGCGCGCTGTCTGGCGGGGCGGCGCTCGGAGGCTGCAAGGACGCTCCCGGTCCCGTCGGCGGCGCGCGGCCGGATGAGCCCGCACCGGCGACCGATGGCATTCGTCCGGATGTGCCGCAGGAAGCGAGCGAAGGCGACAGGCCGGATGTCCCACCTCTGGGAACAGCGGCCAGCCGCGCGCGCGGCGAGGAGCCACAACCCCCGAAGGAATCAGAGGAGGACGAGACCGATGGCCCGGAATGAGCCGACCGCCGTCCCCTCCGGGATCGATTACCTCGTATCGCTCGCAGCGAGTGATGCGAAGTTCCGCGAGCGTCTGATGAGCGACCGTCTCAGGGCCGCGAAACGCGCGGGCGCTCGGCTGAGCGAGAGCGAGAAGACGCTTCTGCTCGCGATGCCGGATGAGCAACTCGCCACGATCATCGACAGCACGACGCCCAGGCTCGCGCCGAGACGGAGTTTTCTGCAGAAGACCGCGCTCTGGGCGGCGGGACTGTTTGGCGGGGTCACGATGACGACCATGACGGGGTGTCCGCGGAGATCAGCAAGTGAAGGCGACCGCCCGGATGTGCCGCCCGAGAGGACGCAAGGCGTTCGTCCGGACGTGCCCGACGACAAGGAAGGTGGGGAGGACGATGAAGCCGGGGAATGAGCCGACCGCCGTCCCCTCCGGAATCGACTACCTCGTATCGCTCGCCGCGGGTGACGCGAAGTTCCGCGAGCGCCTGATGAGTGACCGTCTCAGGGCCGCGAAGCGCGCGGGCGTTCGGCTGAGCGAGAGCGAGAGGACGCTTCTGCTCGCGATGCCGGATGAGCAACTCGCGAGCATCATCGACAACACGACGCCCCGGCTCGCGCCGAGGCGGAGTTTCCTGCACAAGTCGATGCTCTGGGCGGCGGGACTGTTCGGTGGCGTGGCGATGACAACGACCACGGGGTGCCCCGGGCCCGGCCCGGAGATGGGCCAGCGCCCGCACATGGCGCCGGAGGGGGGCGCGGGCGACCCGACGCCCACCGAACCGCCAGGCGCGACGGCCCCCGACAATGCGACCCCGCGCCGCGGCGTGCCGCCACCCCCGAAAGGCGAATAGATGCCCGACATCACGCTGGTCAACGCGAACATGCTCTACGTGCGGTATGTCGATTCCGTCGAGCGCGAGTATCACGTCCCCCTCGGGCCGCTGTATCTGACCAAGGCGCTTGAGGAGGCGGGCTACGACGTCGACTTTCGCGACTACCAGCGCGTCGATTCCGACGACCCGTTCCAGCCCGGCGTGATGGCGGATTTCATGGCCGATTCCGCGCCCGTTGTTGGCGTGAGCGCGATGACGAACCTGCTTCCCTTCGCCATACTGGCGCTCAAGGAGTTCAAGCAGCGCCACCCCGACAAGCTCGTCGTCCTCGGCGGCGTCGGGCCGATGAGCATCGAGGAGAAGATTCTCACGCGCTTCCCATGGATCGACGTGGTCGCCCGGGGAGAGGGCGAGAAGACCATCGTCGCGCTCATGGAAGCCGCGAAGACCGGCGGCGTGCTTGAGGACGTGCCCGGCATCTTCTACCGCAGGAATGGCAGCATCCGCCAGAATCAACCCGCCGAGCGCTTCACGGATCTCGACGCGTTGGGCCTGCCGGCGTTTCACAAGATCGACTTGCCCGCGTATGACGCCTACGGCATGGTCACCTCGCGCGGGTGTCCGTACCCATGCACGTTCTGCAGCGTCGCGCCGATCTGGGGACACGCCTCTTACTTCCGCGGCGATGACAGCATCATCGAGGAGATGAAGTTCCTCCACGAGAACGCCGGCGCGGAGCTGTTCCTGTTCCAGGACGAGTTCTTCGTCTCCAGCAAGCCGCGTGTCATGAGCTTCTGCGAGGCGCTGGAGAAGTCCGGCCTCAAGGTCATGTGGAAGGCCTTCGGGCGCATCAACCTCACCGATGAGGAGACGATGCGGGCGATGGAGCGGACGGGCTGCGTTGAATTGCGGTATGGGGTTGAATCCGGCTCAGACCGGATCCTGGAGAAGACGAAGAAGGGATTCACCGCCGCCGAGGCCACCGAGGTGGTTGGCAGGGCGGTCGATATCTTCCGGCGCGTGGACTGCTTCTACGTGTGGGGGTTCCCGTTCGAGACGATGGAGGACTTTCATCAGTCGCTGTTCCAGATGATCGCCTTCAGGATGATGGGCGCGCGGATCTTGCCCTCGCTGCTGTGCCTGCTGCCCCAAACGGAGATCTTCCGCGAGGAGGGCCTCGAGGACAAGCTGGAGTTCTGCCGCGAGCTATTCCCCGAGTATATGATCACCGGCCACGAGGTCAGCCACTCGGGGCATGTCTCGGCCGCTCCCGAGCACGAGTATCTCTTCGATTTCATCCAGCAGCACCCGGATCTATTCCCCGGATTCTTCCACGTCGACCTGGAGAACAACGTCTTCCCGAAGCTGAGGATGTTGCAGGAGTTTGGTTTCTACCCCGCTGACGACGCTCCCCCCGATCCCGAGAGCTGCGGCGCCCACTCGCCCCGCGTCGCCACCCCACAAGAGCGCATGTTGACGGCCCGAGCGAAGGACTAGCAGAGAATAGGGTGCCGTAAGCACAAGCCTCCGTGTAGGAGCTGCTTTAGCTGCGACGCGCCAGACTTGGTGACTCGCTC
>CAZKUN010000084.1:9462-33175 GCA_964555935.1 uncultured Armatimonadia bacterium
CGTGGCCGGTCGCCACTTGCGGCCTTGGGAGTGCTCATCCGGGCTGAATCTGTCGCGGCTGAACCCGCTCCTACACGACGGGCTTACGACCGTGAGGCAGAGCCTCCGTGTAGGAGCTGCTTTAGCTGCGACGCGCCAGACTTGGTGACTCGCTCTCAGTGCTGCTCTTGGCACCCACCTCGGTCGTGGCCGGTCGCCACTTGCGGCCTTGGGAGTGCTCATCCGGGCTGAATCTGTCGTGGAAACTCGCGGAGTTTCCCTGCTGAACCCGCTCCTACACGTCGGATTCACGGCTGTGACGAGGGGCCTCCCACGCGAAGGGCCTGTTGGCGCGGACCGCGCTGGGAGGTTTACACCGGGACCGTCGCGGCGTATAGTACAAATATAGAGAATTGTACAAATAGTAAGAAATGGTAGGTTCGTACAAATGGCCCATGCCGATGACGACGGCACCATCCGCCTCCCGATGTCGGAGTTTCGCGCCGACCTCGCGACCCTAATGAACCGGGTTGCGTTCGGCAAGGAACACATCGTCGTCCAGCGTTCGGGGAAGGACGTGGCTGCCGTGGTGCCTGTCGAGGCGCTGGCGATGCTGGAGGCCATCGAGAATGCGTATCTCGTCCGCGAGGCGGAGAAGGCCTTCGCCGAGGGTGGGGAGCCCATTCCGTGGGAGGAGTTCAAACGAGAGTTAGATCGAAAGCGTGACGGCGAGTGAGTTGCCCGCTGTGAAGTCGCTTGCGACCAAGCCAAGCGCTGGAAGCGTTCGACATCACTGTAGGAGGGGTTTCAACCCCGACATGTCGTGCGCGTGGCGCAGGCATTCTTGCCTGCGGCCGTTTCCACGGCGTCGGGGTTGAAACCCCTCCTACAGTGGGCCGTCGACTGGACCGACTAGCCCGCCCCTCCGTACACCCTCCGATACTCCTCCATCCTCTCCCGCCACACGTCCTCCAGCGGCCCTGTGACGCCCAGCAGCACGGGCTGGTACTTGGGGTCGAGGTCGGCGTGTTCGGCGAACCAGCCGCCGATCGAGGCGATGAAGTCGGGCATCAGCACCGCGATGGTGCGGTCGAAGCCCCGGCCGAAGGCCTCGCCCGTGAGGTGGGTCTGGTCCTTAAAGAACTGGCTCCGCGCGAAAGCGCCGAACAGCCTGCCGTTGGCATGGCAAACCCGCTTCGCCAGCGCCCCCTGGGCCATGAAGTACATCCGGTGGCGTTCGCTGTTGTCGACCGCCTCATCATACGCCTCGTATGACAGATTGCGGTCGGCGCGGACGTGGATCGACTTCGTCGTCTCGTGCAGCATCCCCGCGAACCACGGGCTGGCCATCAGCCGGTCCATGTCCGTCCCCATCACCACCGGGTTGAGCACGTCGTATTCGTCGTAGTCGGCAAGCGTGACCGTCTCGGTCTGCAGCTCGCCATCGGCGTCGCGGTAGGGGAACGAGATCGGCTCTTGCGACGCCTCGCGCAGCGAGTACCACATCGGGAGCTGGAAGTAGATGACGCCCTGGAACCATGGATTGCCCCCTTGC
Organism: uncultured Armatimonadia bacterium; assembly: GCA_964555935.1. Classification (GTDB taxonomy): domain Bacteria; phylum Armatimonadota; class Zipacnadia; order Zipacnadales; family VGFC01; genus CAZKUN01. The sequence continues at coordinate 10,997 of CAZKUN010000084.1, forward strand.
GCCAGGCACCACTCGCGCGCGACGCGCTCGATGAAGCCCGTCCACGTCTCGTAAACCCAGTCCTCCCACACGCGCCAGTGGTCTGTCTCGGACAGATCGACGAACTCCACCCACTCCGGCAGCGCGACGGTGGCGTCATCGTCGTTGAACTCGTTGCGGTCGGCGGGGAGCTTTTCATAAGTGAGGCCCCGCTCGCGCGCGTAGGTAACGAAGCTGTCGCGGGCAGCCTGCGAGAACAGCGGCACCGCGCGCTTGACGGGATTCAGGTATGAGTAGCGCGGATCCGCGTCGACGAACAACTCGCGGTGGGTCTTCTTGCCGAGACGCATGACTGTTTCGGGCGATGCCACGTCATGCTCCGTCTCGTGCTCGGACCACACCGATTCCCAGTTGCTCGACAGCATGCACTCGTTCAGCACGATATACCCGCACAGCGGGCCGATGGACTCGTCCTCGGGCCCGTCATGACGAAAGACGCGGGCGATGTTGGCGAGGAGCTTCTCGACAGCCTGTTCGTTCGTGAGGTCGAGCATCTCGCCGGTGAACTTGATCTTCGACTCATTCTCATCCGGGGGAGGGGGGCGCGGTGCCAGACCGATCCATCGGCCTTCAGCGACAGCGCGCGGTAATCGGCCGGCTGCGCGGCGATGTCATCAGGACGGAAGAAGCCGGGCAACCGCGGGAAGCTCCAGAAGCCCACGAACATTCTTTGCTGCTCTTCGGAGACCTCGCGCATCGCGCCCGCGAGGTCACGGACGTCCTGCCGCCCGGCGACAGTGTCGACGTCGAGGTCCAGCACCTCGGAGCCGTCGAAGAACTGGCTGATGCCCTCGACGCGCAGTTTCTTGCGCTCAGGCGTCGCGCAGAACCACATGGGCGGATCGTTGGTGGTAAAGCCCGATTGGATGTAGGTGAAGGGCAGCTCGGGCTCCTGCGCGCAGGCCAGCATGGCCGCCGCCAAGAGGATTGGGATGAGGATCATGGTGAGGGTCTCCGTGGTGCGGCGCCACTTGCGGCCTTCGTGCTGTTCATCGAGGATGAATCTGTCGCGGCTGAACCCGCTCCTACACGTCGGGTTTACGGCTGTGAGGCACGGCCGCCGTGTAGGAGCTGCTTTAGCTGCGACCCGCCAGACTTGGTGATCTGCGCCCGATGCTGCTTCCTGCGCCCAGCCCCCGGCCGGTCGCCACTTGCGGCCTTCGTGCTGCTCATCGAGGATGAATCTGTCGCGGCTGAACCCGCTCCTACACGGCGGATTCACAGCTGTGAGGCACGGCCGATATGGCGGGCCTGCGGCGAGGTCACTCCGCCGCCGGCGGCTCGATCCCCTGCATCGCGCGTATCGCCTCGAGACTCAGTGCGCCGCGATTTCCCACGCGGCTGCCGATGATCTCGATCGCGCGGAGAGAGCCGCGGAACTGACGGTCCATGCCCGACCCGTGGAGCGTCGGGTTGTAGTGGCCAATGGTCAGAAGTTGGCTGCCCTTGTCCGTCGGGCCCTCGTTGTAGTCGGTCGTGGCGACGAGTTCAGCGGGCGTGGCCAGGCTGCCGATATACCACTCCACGCTGCCCGCGGTTTTGCTGGAGTCATACGTCACCGCGAAGAAGGTCCACTCGTTCAGCGGCAGCGCGTCCGCGGGCGTGTCGTTGTCCGCGCCGTCGGGCCACTCGTTGACCGCCAGCCGCAGACGGCCGTCGTCGAGGGTCACGAGGTCCAGCCCGGCGTGGTCGTAGTTGAGATTGCAGAGGATTCGGTTGCCGCCCGAGCCCGTCTCGCGGCTGACGGGATGCGCCCAGCCGGTGATGGTGAACGAGCCCAGGCCCTCAAGGTCGGTGACGGGCTCGGCGCCGACGCCGATCCAGTCCCATGGCTCGCCCTCGCCGAAGACGAACGAGCCGTCCTCACCGCGCGTGGGGTCGCCGTTGAGCGCGAGTTCGTGTGACTCATCCTCCGCGAAGCCGGCGCGAACGATGGGCGTCATCTGCGCGAAATCGACAGAGATGCGCGCGTAGGCGGTGCTGGAGATGCCGTTATCGGTGGTGACGGTGAGCTTGGCGGTGTATAGTCCCGGCTCCTCATAGACGTGCATCGGCCGTCGCCCGCCGCCGGTGGCGCCATCGCCGAAGTCCCATTCACATTTGACGCCCTCGGGGCCGCTGAACTTCACGCGGATGGGCGCCACGCCTTCGCTTGGTTCGACCTCAACCACTGCCGGCGGCCGGCGCTCTTCATCGTCGCCATAGGCCGTAATGAGCAGCGCGTAGCCTGACTTCGGCGGCGCGAGGGTGACCTTGCCTGGCTCCGCGTCGTTCAGCGGCGTCGTGGTCATCTCCCACGGGTCGATGCCGTCGACGCGATAGGCGGTCTCGCCAGGGAGCTTCAGCGTGGTCGGCGACTCGCTCAGGAAGTATATGAGGTATTGCTCGCCCGGTTTCGCGACGGCGTAGTTTCCCTGCGAGAGCTTCCGATCGGGCTGCATGTCCGCGAAGGGGATGCTCTCCAGCAGCTCGCGCAAGAAGGCGATCCGCGTCGGGCTCTCGCCGTGCAGCACGCCCCCCTTGGACCACCAGAGGATGTCCTGTTCGTGCATGTACGTCTCGCCATGGCCGACATACGCGCCGCTGGTCGCGCCGAGCCAGAACTTGTTGACGAGTTCGGGCGCGGTCAGATTGCCCCAGCCCTGCGGCACGTCGCCCTCGTACCGGACCTCATCGTAGACGAGCGGCTTCTTGTATTTCTCTCGCAGCTCGACCGCATTGGCGAATTGGCTGGTCTGGATGCTCGCGTGAGTGACCCAGGGCTTCGTGTGGTCGTACCACTTGGCCCCATTGTGGTTGCCGCGCGGGTGGTCGTAGGGGTCTGAATCGCGGACGATGTTGAAGAACCGATCCCAGTCCTCCATCGTCTTGGCCTTCATGAAGTCGAACTCATTCGCCATCGACCACCAGACGTTGCGGTAACTCGCCAGCCGCGCCACCACGTAGCGCAGGTAGAGGTCATCCGCCTCGGCGGGCATCGATTGGAAGCCCCAGCGGTCGTACGGGTGGAGGAGGATGATGTCCGCCTCGATCCCGAGCTGCATGAGATCATCGACTCGTCCCTCGAAGTGGCGGAAGAACTCGGGATTGAAGCGCGTGAAATCCCATTCCGTCGGCGCCGTGCCTTCGTAGGGGTAGTAGACGGGCTCGTTCTCATTGTAGGTATAGGCCTTGGGGAAGACGCACATCCGCAGCTTGTTGAACGGCGCGGACGCGAGCGTGGTCAACGTCTGTTGCTCGAGTTCGTCGCCCTGGTGCGCCCAGGCATAGCACGTGGTGCCGATCTGGATGTATGGCGTGGCGTCCGCGTATGCGAAGTGGTGCGTGTTATGCACGCCAACCGGCCCGTGGTTGCCCTCGGATGCCGGGCCGACGACGAACGTGCCCGTCTTCTCGTTCAGGCCGGCGTCGCCAGACTCGGTCGCGTAGGCCCACTCGCCCTCAACCGTGGGCATCAGCCGGGCTTTCCAAGCGTTCTCGCCATCGCAGAAGCCGTCGACCGTGACCGATTCGTCGCCACACGTGAAGGTGCATTTCAGCGTGACCTCAGTGAAGGGGTTCTCGTACTCCCCCTCCTGCGTCAGCGCGACCTCGTACCGTCCCCACAACTCCACATCCTGCGCCGAGACGCCGGTCATAATCATCACTCCCAGAGCCAGCATGGCCAATCTCATGTCCGCACGTTTCCTCCATCGAATCAGGCGAGTACGTGGTGTTCGCGCTGAGATAGCGCGGCGCCTTGTTGTCACTGTAGGAGGGGTTTCAACCCCGACAGCCGTGGCCGCCTGTGCCTGCGGGTCTCCTGACCCGCTCCGTGGTCCGTCCATCTGTCCGTGCCTGCGGGTCTCCTGACCCGCTCCGTTGCGCTGCGCGATCCGTACGGATAACGAAGCGGGTCAGGAGACCCGCAGGCACGGGACCGGAACGCATAGCGATCGTGTCGGGGTTGAAACCCCTCCTACAGGGACGGTATTGCAGGTCCCGATGGCCGCCATAGCGCAACCTTAATCTGTCACGGGCGTTCGTTGTGTCAGAACGCGCCAGAACACGAATTGTTGCCTGCAGCCGGGGGTGCATCTGTTGCCTGAGGAAGAGAACGAGCGGACGGTCGTCATCAAACACAACAAATACGCTCGACACGAGGCGTGTGGGATCTGCGACATGGACCGGCCGCTGTGCATCGGCCCATGCCTGTTCCTGGACGGGTCGTGGATCGGCGTGTGCGAGGAGTGCGCGCGCGAGTCGTCGCCGGGGCTGGTGGCGATGCTCGATTCGCAGGAGGCGCAGAAAGCCTACTGGACGGCCGAGCGGGATGACAGCGGGAAGCGCTACCGCGTGGCTCGCGAGGACAAGATCGACACCCTCCAAGCGCACCTGGCGTTCCTCAACGCCCAGATCGCGGCGACCGAGACGCAGCTCGAGAAGCTGAAGGACGAGACCGACTAGACGACACCTCGTGCCGCTGTCTGGCTCCTATCTCGTAATCCTCATAGCCGCCAGGATCTGCGCGCGTTGACCGGATGGCTCGCGGGCCTCGACGCGCACAAGATATTGCCCCGCCGGTGCTGCGAGACCCCCGTCCGCGTGACCGCTCCAGACCATCCGCTGCAGTCCACCCTCCGTCGTCACGTCCCTCGCGACCGTTGCCACGGGGCGACCGGCGATGTTCAACACGCTCACGGTGACGTCGGCCGCCGTGCTGAGCGTGAAGATGATCTCGGCTCCCGATCCCACGGGGACAGCGGACGCGCCCGTCACGGCCAGAATGGCGCCCGTCGGCACGACGCCGCCCGCCAGGGGGGTGAAGTCGACTCGTCCCGAGAACGTCGGGTAGTCCTCCCTGTCGATGATCTTGGCGTTGATCTCTGCCTTCGAGATCGTGCCAAAATCGTTGCCCTCGGCCCGGATGGCCTTGGTGGTGAAGTTCTGAATGAACATCGTGTTGCTCGGGTCGAAGATGTTTCCGCCGTCATCGTCGGTGGCCTTGTTGCCGAGGCTGCCCAGGAGCCCGCGGGCGAAGTTGGTGATCTCCACCGCACACTCGCAGCCGGTGAAGGTGTTGCCGAAGATCTTCGCGTAGCCCGTGGGGCCTTGGGCGAAGACGCCGTAACTGGTCATGTTCCGGAACGTGTTATCCCGCACGATCGCGGTGGCGCTTTGGACGGAGACGCCGTACGGCATTCCGTTGGCGGGACGGCCGTTTGGGCGGACGCCGAAGGTGTTGTTCTGCACGACTGTTCCATTGCCTCCGTCGTTGACCATCACGCCCGCGGAATGCTTGTCAGCCGTGCAGCAGAAGTAGTTGCCGGCGCTGGGCTTGTCCCCGCCGATCTCGTTGGGCCCGGTGTCGCTGACGATAACCCCGTCCTCTAGTGGGCGTTTGCCTGTCCCGGAGGCATTGGTGCCGAAATAGTTGCCTCGCACGCGGTTGCGCTTTGTGCCCGCTCCCCCAGCAGAACGCCGACGCGCGCCGCGCCGAAGACGTTTCTCGTGGCGCGAGTGCTGCCGCCGATGGTGTTGTGGTGAGGTCCGCTGCTAACCTGCACGCACGTGCCGTCGATCGGCATGGTGGTGTTACCGTCCGGGGCCAGCCCGAAGTAGTTGCCGGAGATCACGTTGCGCTTGGAGTTCTCACCGTAGAGGCTGATCCCGCTGAGCAGGCCGCCGAAGACATTGCGCCGGCCCGACCTGCTGCCGCCGATCCGGCAGTCACGCACGGTATAGCCCCTTACGGCGTTCCACCCGCCGGAAGCCAACGCCGTGCCGTCGCGCGCGATGCCGAAGTAGTTGCCCCAGATCTTGATGCGCGAGGAGGACTGCATGAGGATACCTTCCTGGGCCACCGCGAAGACGTTGCGCGTGAGAGGTCCCTCGCCGCCGATCAGGTTGTCCGACGACTCGGCGACCTTGATGTCGGCATCCGCGTTGCGTCGAACGTTCGTGCCCGAGCGATCGACTCCGAAGTTGCAGCCCTCGACAACGTTGTTCCACGACTTGTAGATCTTGATGGCATAGTCGTTGAAGTCGATGAGAGCCAGCCCTCGGATGGTGCAGCCCTCAAGCTGCGGGTGGCCGTGGATCCGCAACCCGTTCATCGACGCCGTGCCCTCGCCGCTGATCAGAATGTCGGGCGCGCCGTCATCGTTGAGGTCGCCGTCGACGGTGGTGCCGCTGTCGATTAGCGGGGGGAGCCACGTGGTGGGGATGATCGTTCTTGTCGTCAGGTCAGTGTGGAAGGTGATCAGGTCGGCGCCCGAACTACCATTGGCATGTGTGATCGCTTCTCGCAACGTGCCAGGGCCGCTGTCGGCCTCGGAGGTCACCACGATCGTCCCCGCCCAGCACTGCCCCGCAAGCAGCGTCACGGCAACAACGACAGCCCAAGCTCGTCCCATGGCTCTCACCGTTCCTCGAAATTCTGGCCGCCACGCGTCGACGCAGAGCATTCGACTCGGGCGCGTGCCACTCCTGCCACGTGCCTCTTCGCGAGGTGCGCGCTTCCGCTCGCGCGGGTGCTAGCCTGCCTTACACAGGGCGGGGATGGGGACGGCCAGCATGTTGGGACCAAAGGCCACGACCTCGCGCCCCATGTAGAGCACGATTCCTCTGACGAAGCGATCGCCAAGGTCTTCGGCCAGGCCGCGGAGATGACGGAAGTCCCGAGCGCTCGGCGTGGCCCCCGCTTTCACTTCGATCCCGACGACCCGTCCGCTGCTGTCCTCCAGGATGACGTCGACCTCCCGCTGGGTGTGGGTGCGGAGATGGAAGACGGAGGGCTGAGTCTCGCTCACCGCGACTTGCTTCTGGATCTCCACGGCCGCGAAGTTCTCGACCAGTCGGCCAACATGAGGGCTGTCGCTGGGCACGGAGTTGCCCCGCGCGCCGAGAAGATGCGCCAGGAGGCCCGTGTCGTTGAGATACACCTTCGGCGAACGGACGAGCCTCTTCGTCAGGTTGCTGGACCATGCCGGCACGACGTGCATGAGGAAGACAACGCGCAGCAGCGACACGTATCTGTCGACTGTGGTCCGCGGCAGGCCCACGGCGCGCGCGAGTTCAGAGAGGTTCAGCGGTCCGCCGGCTCGCGCCGCGATGAGACCGAGCATGCGAGGCAACTCGGCGGTTCTCTCGATCTGCGCCAACTCCCTGACATCGCGCTGGAGAATAGACGTGAGATACGACTGGAACCACGCCGCCCTTCGCCTGGGCCTGTCTCTCGCAATGGCCTCCGGGTAACCGCCCATCACGACCCGCGTCAGCGTCTCGTCCTTGGGCTCGCCGCAGTCGGCCGGCCACGAGGGGGTGTCCGCGAACGCAGTGTCGATGAACTGGCCGGGGACGGACTCGATCTCGCTCTGAGACAGCGGCCAGAGCGTCGCGATCTGGATGCGCCCGGCCAGGGAGTCCGCCACGCTCGGCAGGAGCAGCGCGTTGGCCGAACCGGTCAGGATGAACGCGCCGGGGCGCCGCTCCCGGTCCACTCTGGCTTTGATGGCCAGGAAGAGGCCGGGCGCCCGCTGCACCTCGTCGATCGCGGCGGGGCACTCCAGTCCGTCGACGAACCCGACGGGGTCGCTCGTCGCGGCCGACAGGACGCCGAGATCATCGAGCGTCACGTAGCGCGAAACCTGACCCGCGGCGAGCAGCGACTGGACAAGGGTGCTCTTACCCACGCGCCGCGCGCCATGGAGCAACACGACCGGCGTGTCCGCCAGAGCGTCTTCGATCTCGGTGACCAATCGGCGTTGTATCATGGTATACTATTACCCGGTTAGTGGTGTAAATCTAACCACTCAATGGGTGAATATTACCACTTAAACGAGCCGTGTCAATGCCCTTCCGCGTATGGAGACGTAGAGCGAGGTGCTCGCAGCGCAATCCGCGAAGTCCCACGAGGCAGAGATTCCCATCACCGGAGAGAACCGACCATGCGTGTCATCGCGCTGCTGACGCTCGGAGTGATTGCCATGCTCACATCTCAGGCCGGGGCTCAGAGCCTCGTGGAGCGGCTCGGGCACGCGCCGACGGACAAGCTGCTGATCATCAACTGCGATGATTTCGGCATGTCTCACGCCGAGAATCAGGCCACGTTCGATTCTCTAGTGAATGGCGTGGCGACGTCGGCGACGGTGATGATGCCCTGCCCGTGGGTGCCGGAGGTCGCGCGGTGGCGGAAGGACCACCCCGGGGCGGGGTTAGGGGTACACCTGACGCTGACGAGCGAGTGGTCCGGCTATCGGTGGGCGGGAGTGTTAGGCCGCGAGTTGATCCCCAGCCTGCTCGATGACGATGGCTACCTGCCACGCGACAACGAGCCGCTGTGGGAGAAGGCCGATGTCGACGAGGCGTATGCCGAGTGCCGCGCGCAGGTCGAGCGGGCGATCGCGATGGGGCTTGAGCCCACGCATCTCGACAACCACATGGGCAGCATCCAGACGAGCGCCGAGCTGTGGCCCATCTACCTGCGACTGGCTGAGGAGTTTGACTTGCCGGTTCGGATGGCCGACGCGGGTCTGTATGCCGCGATGGGGGAGGGCGGCCGGCGAGACATCTACGCCGACAAGGGGATTCTCGGGCCGGACGTGCTGATCCACGGGCCGTGGCCTCTCGACATCACGCCGGCCGACGGGCTGGATGACGTGCCCCGCTACTACAACGATGTATTGCGGTGGTTGAAGCCGGGGACGGTGACGGAGCTATACCTGCATACGGGCATCGATGGTCCGGAGCTGCAGGCGATCTCAGGCAGCCACGAACGCCGCCAGGCGGATCGCGATTGGCTCTGCGCGCCTGAGACGCGGGCCCTGATCGATGAACTCGGGATAACGCTGATCAACTACCGGCCCATCCGCGAGCTGCAGCGGAACAACTAGCGCTTGCGCGTCCTCGTCGTGTCCTTTCCGTGCCTGCGGGTCTCCTGACCCGCTCCGTTGCGTGATCCGTACGGATAACGAAGCGGGTCAGGAGACCCGCAGGCACGGACGGCAGGCCCCCGGCTACAGAGGACGTTCTCCCCGATCTCTCGAACTCGTGTTGCACACTCGTTGCAGTAGAAAGGGCTCATCGATGCGCGATCGCATATCTCGCCGTGGATTTGTGCGCAAGACAGCACTCGGAGCGATTGGTGCGGGGATGGCGATCGGCGCCGGCGGAGCGCTCGCCCAAGATGCCGCCGCGCCGAAGATCGTCAAGAAGGGCGACATGGTCTTCCGACGGCTCGGTCGCACCGAGCTGATGGTGTCGGAGTTGTCCATTGGCGGAAGCCCCAGCCCTGACCCAGCTATCTTCAGCGAGGCCCTCGACAAGGGCATGAACCTCGTCGATACATCCGCGTTCTACGCGGGCGGCGAGGAGCGCATCGGCGAGGTCACCGAAGGCCGGCGTGAGGACTGCGTCATCTGCACGAAGACCATGCTCCGCGGTATGGATGATCGCAAGGCCGGCATGATCCAGGCCTGCGATACTGCGCTCGGCAAGCTCAAGACCGACTACATCGACATCTTCTGCGTGCATGCCGTCGGCGATCCATCGCAGTTCCTCGACGACGGCATTCAGGCCGGCTACGACGCGTTGCGCGAGGCCGGCAAGATTCGGTTCGCGGGCGCCTCGTGTCATCAGAACCCCGTCGGCGTGCTGACGCCGCTGATCGAGTCGGGGCGCCTTGACGTCGCGGTGATGGCTTTCAGCGCCTTCAGCGGAACCACCGTCACGAAAGAGTCCGGCGTCCACGATGACTTCCTCGCCGATAGCGGGCTGCAGGGCATCCTCGACAAGGCTGTCGAGGCCGATGTCGGCATCATCGCGATGAAGACGATGGCCGGCGGCGCCCGCCAGAAGCTCGACGCGTACCAGACCGGCGACACTACGCTCGCTCAGGCGAAGATCAAGTGGGTGTTGAGTCACGAGGCCGTGGCGTCCGCGCTGTCTGAGGTTCTTTCATACGAGTTCCTCGAGGAGAACCTCGGCGCCGTCGGACAGACCCTCACGCCCGACGATCAAGCGATGCTGCGGGGCCACATCGAAGAGATGTCGGCGAGCGTCTGCCGCATGTGCGGGACGTGTGTTGGCGCGTGTCCGCGGAGCGTCCCGATCCCTGACATCCTGCGCTGCGTCACGTATCGAGACGCGCATGGTAAACCCGCCCGCGCCGCGCGCGTCTATCGCGATAGCGTTGGCCCTCGGGTGGCCGCCGCGTGCGGCGACTGCGCGAAATGCATGCAGACGTGCCCGCACGGGATCGACATTCGCGCTCAGATGGAGCGCGCCGAGAAGGTCTTTACCTAGGCACTGGCCGCTGATGTGTCCGGGACCCATGGAGGCGGCGGATTGAGGCATTTCCGGTTCCTCGGGCCTTACACGTATCGATGGTATACGCGACCCATGTCGATGGGGGTCATCGCTATTCTCGCGGGCGGACTCGGAGCCTCATACATTGGGGCCACGGGCGGCGCGCCCGGCTGGTATGGCGGGCTGATCCTCGTCATCGCGGCGCTGGGGATCGGCGTGTTCGCGTACGCGGCTCTATGGTTCCAACCGGCGGTCGCCACGCTCGATGAAGATGGGGGCATCACCCTCGCCTGGCCCCGCAGATCCACCACGTTTCACGCCTCCGAGGTCGCTTCTGTTCGTTGGATTCGCCCCAAGTCGTGGCGAGACCGCCCGGTTCGAAGCATGGAGAACTACCGCATCGAGCTGGCGGCCCGTCGCGTCCGCGTTGAGGCGGCGCCCTGCGTCTTCCGCGAGTTTGCCGAGGCCATCCAGGCCATCAACCCAGAGACAACGCTCGACGTGCCGAACTCCCCCGAGGAGACGGAGTAGCCGAGGCCATGCAGCGGTACCGGTTGTCTGAGGGGGTCACGCCCTATCTGTTGCTGCGCGGCATCTGCCTGACCGTCGCTGGGCTGATGGCCTTGGTGGGGGGGATCGCTCTGCTACTGAACGGCTCGCCAAGTGCCGGAGCAACCGTGCTGGCCACAGGGCTGATCATATCGGTGACGGGCATCATCGGATTGAGAGCGTGGCCGCCCGTGGCAAGCGTTGGTTCCGGCAAGGTGGAGTTCCGATGGATCTGGGGGGCCATGGCGGTCAGCATCACCGACATCTGCGTCATGGAATGGGCGAGGCACAAGTCCATCGAGGACGGGCGCGCGCGTCATCTGGAGAAGTACCGGATAGAGGCTTGGTCGGGAACATGTAGCGTCTGGGCACACCCCGCCATGATGGCCCAGGTGGCGGCCCACCTGAGGAACCTGAATCCCAAGATCCTCATCGACGTGCCCTACCCCGACTAGCCCTGCTCATCCGCTGGGCGGCTCGTACTGGCCCGCGTAGAGTCGGATCGCGCGGCACACGACCGCTGAACGGCGCGGCTTCTTCCCCGTTGCGCGAAATTCATCGCTCTGAATCTTGTCGATCGCGAGGACGTCATCGGGCGTGAGGTAGACCGTCGCCTTGACCAGCGGCGGCTTCTCGGGCTGCGCGTCCTTCTGCTCCAGCCTGCTGGCCTCATCCACGCCCGCCGTCACCCGGTCGATGACGTCGTCATACATATCGCCGGCGGCTTCGCGAGTGATTTTGGCGCGCTTCTTCGGCATGGCAGTCGTCCTTTCGCGTCTCTGTAGGAGGGGTTTCAACCCCGACACGCCGTTCTCCGCTACGGACGACAACGGCGTCGGGGTTGAAACCCGCTCCTACAGGTCGGATCTACGTCCGTGAGGCGGAGCCGTCGTGTAGGAGCTGCTTTAGCTGCGACTCGCCAGACGCGACAACTTGCACCCAATGCTGCTCTCTGCGCTAGCCCTCGGTCGATCGCCACTTGCGGCTTTGGCAGTGCTCATCGAGGTTGAACGTGTCGCGGCTGAACCCGCTCCTACAGGTCGGATCTACGTCCGTGAGGCGGAGCCGTCGTGTAGGAGCTGCTTTAGCTGCGACTCGCCAGACGCGACAACTTGCACCCAATGCTGCTCTCTGCGCTAGCCCTCGGTCGATCGCCACTTGCGGCTTTGGCAGTGCTCATCGAGGTTGAACGTGTCGCGGCTGAACCCGCTCCTACAGGTCGGATCTACGTCCGTGAGGCGGAGCCGTCGTGTAGGGGCTGCTTTAGCTGCGACTCGCCAGACGCGACAACTTGCGCGCAATGCCGCTCTTTGCGCCCGTCGTCAGCCCTCCAACTCCGCCGCCAGCGCCCGGTACGCATCCGCCGCGTCGTGTTTCGGCGCGTACGTGAGGATGCTCTCGCCTGAGACGGCCGTCTCCTTGAGACGCACCGTCTTCTTTATGTAGGTATCGAAGACCCGCACGCGTCCCTCGAACACGCTCCGCACGTGCTCGCAGACCTCGCGGCAGTGCAGCGTGTGCATCTCCACCAGTGTCAGCAGGATCCCCGCGACCTCGAGGTTGGGGTTGAGTTTCGCCCGCACCTTGGCGACCGTCTGCAGCAGCAGCCGCAGACCCTTCATCGGCAGATACTCCGCCTGCACCGGGACGAGGACCTGGTCCGCGGCCGTCAGCGCATTGATGGCCAACAGACCCAGGCCCGGCAAGCAGTCGACGAGCACGTAATCGTACTCATCGGAGATCGGAGCGAGGATCTGCCGCAGGATCGCCTCGCCGCCGAGTGCCGTCAGCAGGTCCGCCTCTATGGCGCTCAGCGAGATATCAGACGGCGCGAGGTCCATGCCGGCGACGGTGGTGACGATGTCAGCAATGGCCGGCGCGGGCTTGTCATCGATCCCAGCGCGCATGACATGAGTGATGCACGTCTCGAGTCCCTCGGGATCGATGCCTAGAGCCGTGGTCGCGCTGGCTTGGGGGTCAAAGTCAACGATCAGCACGCGCCGCCCGCGCTCGATGAGCGCCGCGCCCAGGTTGATGGCGGTCGTGGTCTTCCCCACTCCGCCCTTCTGGTTGGCTACTGCAATGATGCTCATATTGGTTCGGTGGGAGTGTAGCGTTATGACGCCATAACGTCAACCGTCATCGGGTGCGCGGCAGCTCCCTGTAGGAGGGGTTTCAACAGGGAAACTCCGCGAGTTTCCACGACGCCTTTGCCGTCTGGGCGTGCGGGTCAGGCGACCCACAGGCACGGACGGATGGCGGAACACGAGACGGCGTCGGGGTTAAAACCCCTCCTACAGTGATTGGGCAGATGAAAGCGCAAACGCGATTGGCGCGACTACCTCACCTCGACCTCAAGCCCGCCCGTGATCGCGCCGGCCAGGTTGTATAGCAGACCGTAGATGCACCCGCCTATGAATCCGAACACGGGGTACATCAACGCCATGCAGGCGAAGCCGATCGCGCCGCCTGCCAGTGACTGACCGACTGGGGCGCCACTGCCGGCGGCCCCGGTCGCGACCACCACGATGGCCATGATGGCGCCGAAGACGATCGCCATGAGCAACCCGCCAACGGCGCCCATGTATCCGACTTGCAGGACGCCGACTCCGCGGATCTCAGGTCTTCGCTCGATGCTGCTTGCCATGGATGTCACCCTCCTAGCGGGCCTGCGTGGTTTCGAACTTGATTCCGCCCCAGGACGAGGCGAGCGCGTTGTAGAGCAGCGCGCTGATCGCGCCGCCGCCACCCATCGCCAACGGGTAGAGCAATAACATGTAGAGGATGATCGTCGGCTGGGTATAGGGACTGCTATCCGGCATGCCGCCGCCGGCTGCCGCGACGGCGCCCGCCAACGCTCCAAACATGATGAACATGAACACCCCGCCCAGCAGGCCCAGCACCGCGCCGATGACCGCGCCCATCTTCAGCGCGGAGAAGGGCGTGACGACGACGAGTTCGCGCGATCCGCTCCGCCATGGGACTGAATGGCGGAAGGAGATCGGGAAGCCCTGGCCTCGGCCCGCGACGAAGTTGAAGATCAGCACGCAGACAATGACGCCGATCAGTCATCCGACGACTCCAGCGATCACCTGGAGTCCGAACATCATCCCGGCTGACATGGCGGGCAGCATGCCGGGCGGCATGCCGGCGTTCATGGGGTTGGAACCGCCGAACATCAGACCCAGCAGGAACGTCAGGCCGTAGCTGATTAGGCACGACACTACCACCAGAACGCCCGCGTTCTTGATGAATGAGAGCGGGTCGATCCGTTGGATGCGCGCCCGATCGACCGTACTTGACGGCGCCACGCCTATAGCTGCCGCCATCGGAGACGGTGGTGGCGCCTGGATGCCCGCCTGGACGGGCGGAGGCGGTGGAGCGCCGGGAATCGCGGGAGCGGTTGGCGGGCCGTCCAGCGAGGCGTGGCACCACTCGCACGTCGGGCCCTCGTGAGTCATCTCCCGGCAGTGGGGGCACTCGAACTCCTCCGGCGCGAGGTCGTCCACCGTGCCGGGATCCACCGCGGGATCGTAGTACTCATCGTCCTCCGCCACCATCATGTCATCCTGTGGAGGAGGCGGTGGCGCGACCGCGGTGGGCGGAGGCGCAGCAGGTGGCGGCGGCACCGAGACGGGCGTGCCGGGCACGGTCATCGTCGCCCCGCACGTGCAACGCCCGGTCTGGCCGGCCCGGTCGTCAGGCACGTCGTATTGTTTGGCGCACTCCGGACAGGTTACTTGAATCGGAATGGCTCATCCCCCCAAATCAACGGATTGAGTAGCGTCTTTGTAGGAGGGGTTTTAACCCCGACGCCGTTTGTCGTTCGGACAATGCGCGTCAACGGCGTCGGGGTTGAAACCCCTCCTACAGTCGGCTCAGCTCCACGGGCCCTCTTCGTCTGGGCCCAGTTCCATGCGCAGGATCATGTCGACCTCACCCGCATGGAACGTCGTGTGGCGCAACGTGTAGACCCATCGGCCGATGTTCGTCTCCCCCGTCCACGGGTATGGCGACGCCGCGGCGAGGTCCTCATCGGTTGATGCCCTCAGGTGGGCTCCCAGCGTTGCTGCAACCTCGTCGATGTAGGCGATCAGTTCATCCTGCGTGGGAAGCTGGTCGGCCGAGCCGCGTTCCCAATCGCCGAACCGCTTGCCCCACGGAAAGCCATCGGGATCGTCGCGCTCGTACCACTCGGCGGCCTCGACGGCGTGCAGCGCCCAGCGCGCGGGGTTCAGCTTCGCATTGTCATCCTTACGCCACCGGTCGGGCGATATCCTGCGCGCGGAGCTACGTAGCATCTCCCAACAGCGATCGAACTGATCGGCAAGCGCTTCTCCAGTCGTCGGCAAATCGGGTTCCTCCCAGTGGGTCGTTGCCTTTGCTGTCCGTGCCTGCGGGTCGCCTGACCCGCACGTGAACTCCGGGGTCGGGCGTGCGGGTCAGGCGACCCGCAGGCACGGTACGAACGGCGGCTCTGTCTCACGGCCGCAAGACCCTCCGTGTAGGAGCGGGTTCAGCCGCGACAAGTCAAGCCCGGATGAGCACTCC
The DNA here is from genome assembly GCA_964555935.1 of uncultured Armatimonadia bacterium. Taxonomy (GTDB): domain Bacteria; phylum Armatimonadota; class Zipacnadia; order Zipacnadales; family VGFC01; genus CAZKUN01. Next base: position 26,423 of record CAZKUN010000084.1, read on the forward strand.
CAAAGCCGCAAGTGGCGGCAGACCACGGCCGTGGATCGTGTAAGGAGCAACCCTGGGAGCAAGTCATCGCCTCTGGCGTGTCGCAGCTAAAGCAGCTCCTACACGGCGGCTCTGTCTTACGGATTTCCGGTCTACTCCCTCGCCACCACGAGGAGCGCGTTGGATATGTTGCGGCCGGGACTGACGAGATAGCTGCCCTTGTAGTAGAGGCAACTCGACGCGCCGCCGTCGAGGTTCATGGCGTCATGCGCGCCGACGGCCTTCATGATCCCCGCGAGTTGCTTCACCGTCACGCCGCTGCACGTCGCCATCAGAAGATATCCATCGTCAGTGACGCCGACGGCGCTGCGACTGCCCGTGCCGGAGAGGATTTTCGGGTCGCGGAAGCCCTCGGCCTCCGGATTCATGGTGACCTCGCCGTTTCGGACCAAGAGCGGCCCGCAGCCGATGGCCTCCTGCACCTCCGCCCACTTGTGGTCGGCGTCGGATGATTCGGCGGTGATGCTGTAGGCGCACTTCTGACCGGGCTTGAACCGATCGGCCAGGTACTTCTCCTTGCCGCGGAGGTAGATGATGTATCCATCGTTAGGGATGGCGTGGGTGCCGGCGGATTTGCTGACGACCTTGCCGTTGCGGACCACGACCTGGATGCCGTCGCCGGGAGTATCGCCGAGAGCCCAGCGCGGCGTGTAGAGCTGCGCGAGGGTCTGGTTGATGGGGTAATCGTTCATCCCATAGGCATACCACCGGCCGCGCCAGCCTCCGTCGCCGTCAAGCTTGCCCTGGACCTTGTACTTCACCGCGCCAATCGCGGCCGTGCCGTCGGCCCAGTAGCCCAGCGTCGCGGGGTGGTCGGCGATATGGATGACTTGCCCGCCGGTCGCGAGGTGACCGTAGGGATTCTTGACCGTATCGTTGGAGTAGGCGTCGAAGAAGCTGCCATTGATCGCGGCTTCGGCGTTGTGGCGCTGGGCGATGTCTTTCAGCGATTCCGTGCAGCCCACGCGACCGCGCGCGAGGCCGACCCGGAGCTTGAACGAGCCGAGCGGCACGCGCAGGACGCGGACGCTGACCGCGCGCCCGTTCACCGCGACGCTACGGCTCTGCTTCTCAACAGGCCCGGTTGGGAGAGCCGCGACCGTCTGCGTCTCGGGGGGAATCTCATCGACGTCGTTAGTGCCCTTCGCTGCCGTCGGCTTCGATCCGGGCGTTGAGGTGTCAACCGGCGCGGGCGTCTCGGCCTTTCTGACGACCGGGGGGGCGGGCTCAGGACTCGCCGCGTCGGCGACGACAGCCGGCGCTGCGTCGGCGACAGGCTCCGCCGCGCAGTCGAGCGGCTCGCCCTGGGTCTCCACGACGCGATCGCCCGCGAACAGCCCCTGCGCGGGCCGGCAACCAGCCACCACGACCACAAGCCCAATCATCCAGTAGCGCAACACGCCATCACCCCTCACTGGATATCTGCACGGATCTTGCCGCGCGGCTGCACCTTAAACATATAGGGACGCGCCGAGATTTCTGTTAAGCTGGCATCCTGTAGGAGGGGTCTCAACCCCGACACGATCGCTATGCGTCCCGATCCCGTGCCTGCGGGTCTCCTGACCCGCTTCGTTATCCGTACGGATCGCGCAACCGAACGGAGCGGGTCAGGAGACCCGCAGGCACAGACGGCACGGCGTGTCGGGGTTGAAACCCCTCCTACAGGATGCCCGACTCTCACCCACGCGCAAAAGGAGCCCTTAATGAAGCTCGCCTTTGTCCGGATAGCATGTACGTCGCTCGGATTCGCGCTCATCGCGTGTTGCGCCTCCGCCGACCTGTTCAGTTACGTCGAGAAGCCCGACGATGCCTTCACGTGGGAACTCAACGGCACGACGGAGGTCGGCCCGGGCAAGGTCTACGATCTGTCCATGGTCTCGCAAGTCTGGCAGGGGATCACGTGGGAGCACCAGATCCAGATATACGAGCCGCGCAACCTCAAATACACCGACATGATGCCGCTGATGATCACCGGCGGCGGCGCGGACGATGAAAGCCAGACCATCGGCCTCACCGTCGCGAACATGCTCGGCACGCGCATCGCGGTGCTGTATCACATTCCCAAACAGCCGCTGTTTGATGGCCTCAAGGAAGATGCGCTGATCTCCTACACGTGGATGAAGTACATGGAGACGGGCGACGAGGATTGGATCCTGAACTTCCCGATGACGAAGGCCACCGTGCGGGCGATGGATGCGCTCGATGCCTTCAGCGAGGAGCAGTTGGAGGCGAAGGTCAGCGGCTACATGGTCTTTGGCGCGAGCAAGCGCGGTTGGACGACTTACATGACCGGCATCGTCGCGCCCGAGCGCTGCGTGGGGATCGCGCCGATGGTCTTTGACATCCTGAACATGCCGGTCCAGATCGGCCACCAGCGCGATTTCTGGGGCGACTACTCGCCCATGATCCACGATTACACCGACAAAGGCATCCAAAGCCTGATGGACACCGAGCGCGGCTACCGGCTCGGATGGATCGTCGACCCTTACAGCTATCGCGATAAGCTCACGATGCCCAAACTCGTGATTCTCGGCTCGAATGATCCGTACTGGCCGATCGACGCGGTGAACCAGTACTACCGAGGGCTGCCGAATCCGAGGCTGCTGCTCATCGCGCCGAACTCGGGCCACGGGCTTGATGATCTGATGCGCGTGCTCGGATCAATGGGCGGATTCTACCGGCTCCTGGCGGAGGACAAGCCGATGCCGGTCCCCCAATGGCAATGGACTGAGGACGCCGACAGCGCCGTGCTTGAGATGACCGCCGAGCCCGTGCCGGATGAGGTCAGAGTCTGGGTCGCCCGCCAGGACAAGCGCGACTTCCGCGACGCCGAGTGGGAGGCGTCCGACCTCACCCTTGCCGACGGCGCGGCGGAGGTCGACATCGAGCGCAAGGATGGCAAGTACACTGCAGCATACGGGGAGATGGTCTTCCTCGTCGACGGCCTGCGACTGACCGTCTCGACGCAGCCGTACGTGCTGCATCCGTAGTGGAGAGGCGAGGCTTGCCGGCGTTCAACACGTCTGTCTGAGTGTCGCCCGCGTGTGGTCGACAGAGAGGTGGTCAGGCATTGGCGTTGAGCCCAGCGCAGTGGAAGAGACGCCAGAACATCACCATCGCGTGCGGCGTTTGCGCGTGCGTGGTGGCCTATACTGGAGTCTTCGTTTGGGCGTTCATCTCCCGCGCGTCGCCGTTCGCGCGGGAGATCGCCTCGCTCGTAGCCGCCGAGGATTGGCCTGCCATTATCGACCGCACCACCCTCGCCCTCGACGCGGGGGACGAGAGGCGCGAAGAGTGTCTCTACTTCCGAGGGTTTGGGCACGTGCAGATGGGCGACTTCAGGGCCGCTCTGTCTGACATGGCGTCGGCAGGATCCTACGGTCCATGGCCCGGCTGGCCGAACGCCAGAGCATACAGGGAAATGCTCGCCGACGCGACAGCGCCCCTACCCGAGCACCCCGAGCCGATCTATGGCTCCGATGGCCGGCTTCTGTACTATCTGCACTACGACCAGCTCGCCCCTTGGACGGAGGCGATGGGCGAACACCAGCGGCTGTCATTCGAGTTTCTCGAGCGCCTGTTTGGGGTGCGCATGGGTCCGGTCCACGTGTACCTGTTCAACAACTGGGGACCGTTTGAGCGGGCTTTCACGGCCTTGGGCGGGACACAGCCCCGCTCCTGGCAAGCAGGCACCGCGACCTCGGGGTGTGTCCTGCTGTGTCGCACGTTTTCGGACGGCACGCCGTCCACCTCGCAGCACCCAGCGGAGATGGCCGGGCTGACCTGTCACGAGTGGACACACCTGCTGCTCCGTCAGCAGGTTGGCCCGCTCGACAAGTGGCTCGACGAAGGGCTGGCGTACTGGGCGGGAGACCAAGCAGTCCTCCGGTGGGCCGGTCGCCGGCCGATCAACTGGCTCGGCTCACGCGCCCTCGACCTCGGCGTGCTCAACGACCCCTTCACCTACTACGACCCGGCGATCGCCACCGACGCCTACGCCCAGGCGAGTGGGATGACGGAAGCGCTGATCGGGCGGATGGGGCCGCAGGGCGTCCCGCAGTTCGTGAAGCTGCTGAAGCAGCACGGCGACGTCGACGCCGCGCTGACGTTTGGCTGGGGTATCGACAGCGAAGACCTCCTCGAGGAGTGGAAGGCCAGCCGAACGTCGATCCAAGGGGGCCAAGGCCGCTGAACGGAAGAATGGACACGGAAACCCAGGCATACCCCACGGACCCGAAACTCGAACCACCCCCGTCGCCGATGTCGGCTCCGGTCGACGACGATTGGGACCGGCGTCCGCTGTGCGTGCTGGTCCTGTTCCCGCTGGCCCTGACCAGCCCGGTGCTCAGCATGGCGGCGCTTGGCCTGACCATCTATGCCTTGCCTGTCCCCGGGCTTCGACCGTTCGTGCCGCCGCTGTCACCGGGCCGCGACATCATTTTGCTTCTCGGCGCCGTGGTGGGGGACTATGCGCTCCGTCGACATCCTCGGGCTCTGCGCTGGGCAGTCGGCATGGCCGCGACGGGTCCGCTCTTGATGCTCCTTGATCTGGTTACGTATTCAGGACTCGATGTGCTCGCGGCGAAGCTGCTGGAGGACGGGGTCCATGCGGGCGGGGCCGCCATCATCGGCCTGGTGATGGCATGGGCCGCGCGGACATCGAAGGGGTTGATCTGGAGGTTGCCAGTTGTGGGCTTGGTGATCCAGACAGGTAGCGCGGTGGCGCTCGCCATGGTTGCGCAGTCGCTGGCGCTCCGCCCCTCGATTGCACCCCAGTCAGCGTGGGCCTGGATCGCGGCGCTGTTCGCGGTCCAGCTCCCCGGCATCGTGTTCGGCCTGTGCCTGGCGATTGGGTTGCGGGTGAAGATCCGCGCGCCGTGGGAACGGCCAGGCAAGGCGCAATAAGCAGCATCGGGCGCGAGTCCCCCAGCTTGGCGCGTCGCGGCTAAAGCAGCTCCTACACGGCGGCTTTGGCTCACGGATACAAGACTGCCGTGTAGGAGCGGGTTCAGCCGCGACGCCGTTCGCAAGAGGAGCAACGCATGAGGCCGATCACATCCATCATCATCGTCGCGGCGGTCTCGCGAGGGGGCATCGGCTTGGCTGACATCAGCGTGGGCGTCGCGCACTCGACGGACGTGGTAGCGCGCGACGCGGAGGTGCCGATCGCGACGGATGTCGTGATCTCAGCCGCCAAGGGCGAGGCCGAGAGCGCGCAGATCGTGCTGCGGTCAGACCGCGACATCGGCTCGGCTCGGCTGCGCGTGAGCGGCCTGCCGGGGGCGTCGCTCAGGCGGGTCGTGGATGTGGAGGGCGTGCCCGACGCGCTGGTACCCGTGGACGAGATCAGCATCGACGCGGGAGGCGCCGAGATCATCTGGCTGACCGTCATCGCGGGGCGCGACGCGGAGGAGGGGGAGACGTCCGGCGAGGTCACGATCGAGGCTGATGGGCAGACGCTACGCGTGCCGGTTGCGCTGACCGTGTGGGACTTCGAGTTGCCCGTGACGCCATCAATACCCGCAGTGTTTGGCGTGAGCGACGCCGCGTTTCGCGAGCCCCCACATGAACTGGTGCCTGGGCCTGAGTGGGAGGCGAAACTCTCGGAGTGGTGCGAGTTCCTGATCGACTACCGCATCAGCCCGTACTTCTGCCACTGGGGCGGGGCGATGCAGCATTTCGCGTACCCGAGTCCATGGCCCATCGGCGATGCGCGCGCGGATGACGTCCTGACCGACCCGCGTCTGAGCGCGTTCGCAATTCCGTATCCCGAGGATGGCGACGAGGACGAGCTCCGCCGAACGCTGACGCATCTGCGCGAGGAAGGCCTGCTCGATCGGGGCTATTTCTATCTCTGGGATGAGCCGAACACCGAGGAGCAGTACGCGAAGGTCCGCGAGATGGCAGAGCAGATCCATGCGATCGACCCCGAGGCGCGGATCCTGACCACGTACTACTGTGGCATCGACGGCGCGGGCGGGCCGGATGCGTTGGACGCGGTCGCGACGAAGCACCTGAAGGGCGCGACGCAGATCTTCTGCATGAGCACGTGGGCGACGGCCGGCGACGAGAGTTACGCGGCGCACATCCAATCGCTGCTGGGCGAGGGCGAGGAGTGGTGGAGCTACGTCTGCATGGGGCCGGGCGAGCCGCATCCGAATCTGTTCCTGACGATGACGGGGCTGAAGCATCGGGCGGTGATGTGGCGCGTCTGGAAAGAGGGCGGGACAGGGTTTCTCTACTGGGCACTGAACGCCTACGCGACCGCGCCGGAGGGCGGACCGATCACGTTCCGGGAGGGGCTTCCCGCGGGCGACGGAACGCTGTGCTATCCGGGCGAGGCGTTTGGCGTCAGCGGCCCCGCCGCATCCGTCCGGCTCGAGCGTTTCCGCGACAGCATGGAGGACTACGAGTACCTCCACGCCTACGAGGCCGCGCGCGGTCGCGAGGCGGCGCTTGGGGTGCTCAACTCGATCTACTGGGGTCCGAACATCGCGCCGATGGACCCGGCGAAGATCGAGGAGTTCCGGCGCGCGATCGCCGGTTAGAGCTTGCCTCACGGCCTTGGGGTGTCGCCAGTTGCGACAGACCCACCCCGGATGAGCGCGCCCAAGGCCGAGGTTGGCGCCAAGAGCAGCACCGGGAGCAAGTCACCAAGCCTGGCGCGTCGTGGAAACTCGTTGAGTTTCCCTGCTAAAGCAGCTCCTACACGGC